>JAOZTL010000155.1 GCA_029942205.1 Bacteroidales bacterium
TCAAGGAACAACTTATACTGTTATTTACGACAATATTCATCAGCAAGATTACACCACAGAAATAGACTCGGTACTTCATACTTTTGATTTATCATTGTCTACTTATGTACCTAGTTCTATCATTTCTAGAGTTAATGCAAACGATACTCTCGTAGAATTGGATGACTTTTTTCTTGCTTTTTTTGCTAAATCAAAAGAAGTAAATGAAAAAACAGAAGGTGCTTTCGACATCACACTTGCGCCCATCGTGAATGCATGGGGCTTTGGATTTACGGATAAGCAAAAAGTGGATTCTATACTGATTGATAGTTTGTTACAGTATATCGGGATGGACAAAGTACGTTTAGAAAACAAGCAAGTAGTAAAAAAATTTCCGCAAGTAATGCTTGACGGGAATGCCATTGCGCAAGGATACTCGGTGGATGTGATTGCTGCATTCTTAGACAAAAAAGGGATTGCTAATTATTTGGTCGAAATAGGAGGCGAAATCCGAGCTAAGGGCATGAATGCCAAAGGAGAGCTGTGGCGAATTGGTGTGGATAAGCCAATAGAAAGCAGCGATGCATCGGATCGTGAGTTGCAAGCAATCGTTCAAATCAATAACCGTTCATTGGCTACATCAGGAAACTACCGCAAGTTTTTCAAGGAAAATGGACAAAAGTATTCGCACACGATCAATCCCAAAACAGGATTTCCTGCACAAAGCAAGCTACTGAGTGCTACGGTGATAGCGAAGGACTGCATGTCGGCAGATGCTTATGCTACTGCTTGCATGGTAATGGGTGTCGAAAATAGCATTGCATTTATTAATGAAATGCCTGGCTTGCAAGCATTCTTTATCTTCACGGATAGCGAGGGAAATTACAAAACGTATGCAAGTAAAGACATCGAAAGTTTTATCACAGAAATAGAATAGGTCTTAGTCTTCGATCTCTTGATGTAGTTTTCATTCTTGCACAAAATCATTACAATCAATAATTCACACTTCATCAAACTATCGCAACTTACAGTACTACGTAAGCAACATTAAATAGCACGAAATGCTTATCGAGTATCGATATGAATGGTGGCTTCCATGTCCAATTCTTGCTTGATCTCTTTCTTGATTTTAGAAGCAATCGCATTGGCTTCCTTCAGCAGCAAATCACCTGACAGCACAATGTGGAATGTTATTTCCGCATGATTTTCATAATCGTGAATACGAATTTGATGGGGTTCAATTTGACGTTTGCAATTGTGTGTAGCTATTTCTTTTACTTTATTGATAAGTTCGGGAGATGGAGCTTCGCCAAGCAAGGCACTCACTGCTTCTTGCATTATTTCGTAGGTGGCATAAATCAACATAAATGCCACTATAATACCCATAAAAGCATCCAACCACCAGAAAAATTGCCCCAAGAATATTCCAATAAGAATAATTACCGACGAAATGGCATCGCTACGATGATGCCATCCATCGGCTTTGAGGACTTTCGAGCCTGTTTTACGTGCTGCCCAAAATGCGTATTGCGCCATTAACTCTTTGGCAACGATCGATATTACGGTAACAACAACAGCTAAGATGCCGTACACCACCGTGTTATGATCCATCAACTTATTAATCGCTTCGATAATAAAATTGACAGCAATCATCGCTAACAAAACACCAATAATAACGGCTGCAATTAATTCTGCTCGCCCATGCCCAAACGGGTGGACTTTGTCTGCGGGTTTGGATGAAATTTTAACTCCCACCAATAGAATAATCGAACTGAGCGAATCCGAAAGCGTATGCCATGCATCGGTGATGATTGCTACGGACTGACTCGTGATTCCTGCCCAGTACTTTATTACAAACAATAACACATTTCCAAAAATAGAAACCCATCCAGATTTTCTTGCGATACGACTGTCGGCTGTTTTCATTTGTTTGTTTTTTGTACAAATTTAGCCATTTTTTTCAATAGACCATAAGCGAACAAAATTAATCACACCATTATTTCTTAATAAATTATTGATTGTTATTGTCTTTTGTACAAATGCGTAAGCAACATTAAAAAGGTCGAAGACCTTAAATTATTGACTGAAATAGTTCTATACAAGTGCATAAACAACATCAAAAAGATCGAAGATCTTAAATTATTGATTAAAATAGTTCTATACAAATGCGTAAGCAACATCAAAAAGGTCGAAGACCTTACTGTTTGTATACAAATGCATTGATATGCATTCCAGCTCCAACGGATGCAAACAATAGAATATCGTCTTTGGTAACGGAATGGTTTTCGTATTTATTATTCAGCACCCGATCGTACAGAGTAGGCACGGTGGCAACAGAGCTATTCCCAAGCGTGTTGATACTCATCGGCATGATGTTTTTAGGTAATTCTCTAATTTTGAACAACTTATACAGACGTTTAATAATTGCTTCATCCATTTTTTCGTTCGCTTGATGAATAAAAAATTTTTTAACGTCTTGAATATCTACACCACTTTTATCCATGGCATCTTTCATTGCCATAGGAACATGATTTAACGCATACTCATAAATTTTACGCCCTAACATCTTGATATAATGAACATTCTCGTCGCTACCTGGCTTGTAGGATTTTCCGAAATAAAGAAAATGAGCTTCATTTTTTGTATCCGTACGCATTGCGCTGGCAAGCAAGCCACGCTTATTGTCTTCCTCTAAGCCTTCGATGATGCAAGCACCAGCTCCATCCGAAAAAATCATGGTGTCTCTATCGTGTTTGTCGGTTACACGAGAGAGGGTTTCGCCTCCGATAACCAAAACACGCTTAGCAATGCCTGCTTTGATGTAAGCATCCGCTTGAAGAACGCCTTGAATCCATCCAGGGCAACCGAATAGAATATCGTATGCCACGCAACTAGGATTTGCGATGCCTAAATTGTGTTTGACACGTGCCGAAAGGCTTGGAACCATGCTGGCTTGAATACTTTTTCCATCCATATCGCCAAAGTTCTGTGCCATAATGATTTGATCGATACTCTCTGGGTCGATATTGGCAGACTCAATGGCTCGCTGTGCGGCAATCGTAGCCAAATCAGAGGTTTTCATGTCGAGACTAGCATAACGACGCTCTTCGATACCAGTTATTGCTTTAAATTTATCTACAATAACATCAAATGAAGCATCAAATTTCTTGCCTTGTTCGTCATAAAACTCACTTCCTGCAAAATCGCTATTTGTCTTCAATTCTGTAGGGATATAACTGCCTGTTCCGGTAATTACTGTATTCAGATAAGCCATAATGAAAAGTTTATTCGGTTTTAAATTCATGACAAATTAACGGATCATTTCTCTAAAAAAAAAGTTTTAGACTGATTAATTTTCATCGAAAAGCGATTTTTCGATTTATTTGTTCTGAAAGTCGAAAAACAAAAAAGCTTAGTCGAGAGTGCGAACGGCATCGTCGTTGGTTATTGGCGGCTTTGATTTTTGGGAGACGAAAGGAATATTAATCGAAAATAAATGCGTGCTACCTGCCAAGTGAAACCGACTAAATGCATAATTAAGACCAAAGCGGCGAGTTTGGATAGAGAATCCTCCCGATAAACCGACAAGTCCTTGCTTGACGGTAGCCCTCAATTCTCTTCGTTTTTGATAATCGAAGCCTACTTGCAGGTTAAAGTTTTTGGATAATAGAAACTCGATGGCATAAGCCGTGTGCGCAAAAGCTTGGTCTAATGCAATAACGAGCGGCGAGCGTTCAGCAGATTCTGCATTATTATTGGTGGCTAATGACACACGACTGCCGAGTATATCGAAGCGATTCAGGTCGTGCAATAAGAACGACAAACGAAATGGAGCATGTGCCAATTGCTTGCTCACTCCTATTTGTAAGGAGAACGGCATGGCTTCACGGTTTTCGTCGGAGTACGTTTTTAGCTGCATGCCCACATTCGACAGCAGAATACTGGCACTTAGCTTTTTAGGAGCATCATAATAAAGCAAACCGATGTCCGAGAGCAAGGCAAAAGACCACAACTGATCTTGATACGATAAAGCAGGCTTTAGGCTTAGTCCCATGCGGAGTTTATCGGCAATCAAGCTACGAGAAAAGCCTAAATGCAAGCTATATTCGGATGAATAAAAAACGGCAATGCGCTCACCTGTAGCGCTACGCTTCTCAAATTGTTTATGATCCAACACCTGAAAGCCAAACGAAAAGCTCGCTACCGCTGGCAAGTCGTGTACGTACAGCAGATTAATGGCATAGGCATCCAAAAAATAGTTGTAAAACGTAAAATCGGCTTTACGGTGTAGCGATGGCAACGAAAGTGCTGGATTTTTATACACAAAAGCAATGTCGGGCAAAAAGCGAGAGATCACGCTGTTGCCCAATGCCTCTTGCTTGGCCGAGGTAGGAATACTCAAGAACTGAAAACTCGACTGACCGCCTGTTTGCGCTTGTAGCAACGTACTTAGGCTGATGAATAAAAGTATACTAATCGTTTTTCGCATGGTGAGGTGCATAACGGTGGTTGTTAAATATGCTGGTTTTCAAAATCAGCTCATACCCAAATATAAACAAGTATAAACGAGTGCCTTACAAGTCGGGGCTTTGCTTTAGTTTTTCGATTATTTCGTACACAGCAGGGCAGACGGCAATGTTTTTTCGGGTAATGCCCAGTAGCTGAACAAAGCGTTTGCTGTCGGTATGCGGGTATTCACGGCATGCTTTGGGGCGATGCTGGTACACGAGGCAATAATTTTCGTCGTCCAAAAACGGGCAGGGCATTTCAGCAAACACATAATCCTTGTCTTCGTCGATGCATAAGTATTGACTAATGAATTGCTTATCGGAGAGCTTCAAGTATTTTGACAATCGTTCAATATCCTTCATTGATAAACGAGGTCCTAGCGTACGGCAACAATTGGCGCATGCCAAGCAATCGATATGTTCAAACGCCTCGTCGTGTAAGCGATGCATTACATCATCCAGCTTCTTGGGTTTCTTCTTGCGCAACTTAGCAAAGAACTGTTTGTTCTCTTTCTCTTTGTTTTTTGCCAATTGAGGCAAGTCATGGATTGGAATCATTTGGTTTGATTATGTTGTTCACTTTTCAAGTACATACGCAGGCGTAAATACATTTTCCGATTGATTTGAGACAAAAATAAACCAGCAATCACGATAATGATGCCTATGATGTTGGTTAAGTTTAGCCGTTCGTCGATCATAAAATAGGCAAATACGGCAGTGAATACGGGGATAATGTTGGCAAGCGTGTTGGCTTTGGTTACGCCTAACTTCTGAATGCCGTAAGTAAACAGCATGAAGGCAAACGATGATGCAAAAACGGCTAACTCAACCAGCGGTATCCAAGCATCCCATTGAAAAGGAACGGATATGAAGTGCTCCACTTCTAGCGTTAAGAACAATGGCAGAAACATAAAAACGCCTATCGTATTTTGATACGTGATAATGCTGTACACGTTGTATTTACCTGCCAGCTTGATAACAACTACCGAATAGGCAACCGCAGCCAGCACTGCCATAAACAAGAGAAGGATTCCTCTTACGGGGTAGGATAATTCCAAATTGTCTTTCATTATCACCAATAACACGCCTACAACGGAGACTAAAATACCTATAAAGTTCATCAGCGATAATTTTTCTTTGAAAAAGTAATAGGCGGCGATGGGCGAGAAAAGCGGAATAGTGGCAACGATTACCGATGCTACTGAGGATGAGACGTAGGATAGTCCGATGGTTTCGCCAATAAAATAAAGAAAGGGCTGAAAAAACGCAAGCAAAAACAACAGCCAAAAGTCTTTGAATGTTATCTTTTCGAGCTTTTGGAATGCGAAGCCAATCACCCAAAGGAATATAGCGGATAGCACCAAACGAATAATGACGATGGTGATGGGCTGATAAATGTCCAGCAGTATTTTTGTCCAAATGAATGAAAAGCCCCAAAACAACGTAGCCACCATCATGGCGGCATACGTTTTCATTGTTTGTTTACCCATAGGTTACGCTTCTGTTTTTTTGTACATAACTCCTCTTTCTGCCAAGTAATTCATAACATAATCAAAGTCATGTTGCTTCACTCCCACGTATTCGGGAGGGTTGATACCTTCTTGTTGGTAGTGTCCATCGAGAATCAGGTTGGCGACTGCCGTGCAGGTGTAGCCCGTGGTGCGTGCCATCGAGATGGTGTCTGTGTTGCGATCGTAGAGGTCATACAAGTCGTAGCGTACTTTATGGGCGTTGCCTTGTTCGTTTACGCCGTCCATCTGGATACGCATGATGGTAAAATCTTCTTCTTTTTCTTTCAGTTGCCATTTCGGGAACAAGAGTTTGGCTGTTAAGTCGATCGGGCGAATCATGTTGCCGTTTACCTCGACCTCGTCGTAAGAGAAAAATCCTGTTTCACGCAATACTCTTAGGTATTCGACATTTCCAGGGTAGCGTAAGGTTTTTTCGATCATGTTTGGGACGTGCTTCATGGTTTGGATGAGCGAGCGCAATCCGTCGGAGTTCCACGATTCGAGCGTGCCAACTTCGTCAAATTCGACCAGCTCTGTGTCCGAAAAAGCTTCACGCACCACCATTTGGCTGTGCTGTACGAAGCGTGCAGGGCGCACGTACTCCTCGATGACATCGATGGGCGAAAAAACGGCTTTGTACTCGTAAGGCCATTCACGTTTTACGGGCAATCCACCTACGAGGCACTCGTAATTCTGGATGGTAAACTTCTTGTCGTGATGACCAAAAATAATATTCCCCATGCCTGGTGCTACACCACAATCGACCACCACGGTTACTTGTTTTTCTTTAGCCAATTGGTCTAATCCAAATGGATCTTCGGCAAAGAATGCGATGTCTACCACATTTTTACCTGCTTCGATAATTTTGCGCAATGTTTCGTAGCCCATAAATCCAGGTACAGCATTAATGACTAAGTCAAAATCGGCAAGGAGCTCTGTAAAATCCGCCATTGTTTTCAGGTCGGCTTGTTGGGTGTCTATGCCATGCGATTTGCTCAAACTATCCAGTGCCGATGCGTCTAAATCTACCGATTTTACGTCATATTTTTTTTTCAAGTCAATAGCCATTGCGCTTCCTACACGCCCAGCTCCTAATACGATTACTTTTTGTTTCATGTTTGTTTGTGTTTTGTTATTATAAAATCTTTAGATTTGTTTACAGAAATCGTCTACGCTTGCTTCATCATGTCTGATAAGTAG
>JAOZTL010000156.1 GCA_029942205.1 Bacteroidales bacterium
GCACCACATAGCGAGCAAACGGCACAGTGAGATCGTAACGCAATCCTTTTTCACTGATTTGTGAAGTTAATTTTACCGAGTTTTTATTTTCCAATAACTCATCTGATGCTTTTTTCAAGAAATCACCTGAATTGAGAACTTTAAATAATAATTTATCACCTTCTTCTCCATATTTACCGAGCAAGCTGGTGAGATTTTCCATTGCAGGAGTTTCTATTGGCTGGTAACCATAGCGTTCGTATACTTTCTTGATAGTGTCAAAAATGTAATTGCGTTTCATCATTTGTTCCGACGAGAAATCGCGTGTGCCTTTTGGTATGGATGGTTTTGTCATATCGAATTGAAATTGTTTGCTTAAATTTGCACACAAAGTTACATTTTATACTAAAATGAGAAAATAATTTTTATTCATAATTATTAATATTTGGTATTAATGTTTGAAAATCAATGGATTATTTCTTATGAATTAAATTTTTTCTGTTAAAATGTAGCTTATGCATCAGACTTTTTTGTATATTGCGTTATTATACTAAAACCTTAATCGGTAGTTATACTGAAATGCTGCAATAATTATGTATATAAAAAAAACTAAATTTTCAGACGATGATAGTACGAATTATAATTTTAATTATATTTACTCAAAGTGTCGTACAACTTACAGCACAAGAATATGATTTATACGAAAGTAGAAAAACAAGGCTTACTGATTGTAAAAAAGAATTAGCCGATTTATCAACCAAAAATATCCCTATAAAATCGGTGAGTATCAACGATGAAGGAGAATGGGTGATTATTTTTGGTGATTTTGGTTTTTCGTATAGCCATTTGCCTGCAAAAATGCAAACGCAACTCACTGAATTTAATAGCAAAGAAGTAGCAATCTACGAAGCATGCCTTTGGGAACGAGGTGATTGGGCGATTTTAGCCAAACAACAAGCGATGGTTTCCGTACATTCCAAAGAGCTTTACACTTCTTATCGAAAAATAAAAAAAGGACATAAAAATATTCGACAAATAAGCCAAAATAAATCAGGAAGCTGGTTGATTTTGTATGGCGGCAATGGTGCTACATTCCAAAAAATGCCACACAAAGCACAAGAACATGTTGTTAAGATAAAATCACAGCAACAAAAAATACGTCAAATTGTGTTGGGCGAAAAAGGAGCATGGCTTATTTTATTTGCAGAAAAAGGCTTGATTCATAATAATATACCCACAGATTTAGCCGAAACTTTACGGCAGTTAATCATGAAAGAAGCAACCATTAACTACATCTGTATCAGTTTGCACAATTGGGTGGTGGTCTTCGATGAATCTAATTTTTTAACCAACTTCTAGGTCTAGGTCTTCGACCTTTTTTGATGTTGCTCACGTATTCTTGTAGAAGCTATCATAATTTACAACTCACCATTCATACTTTAAAAAATGATGAAACAACAACAATTTATTTATGCCATTCTGTTTTTATTGACAGGGCAATTCGTATTCGCACAAGTAGGAGGTAATGTTATTTATGACAAAAGCAATAGATACATGCAAAATGCGTCCTATAACGAAGAAGAAATTGATCTTTTTCAAGAAACACGAGGAATTAATTATCACGAAATTATACAAGAAAGAGAAATCACCTTTCAAGTAAATGCATTAAAAAATGTGAAAGCAACATCGTTTCTTGCTATTTTTAATGTTATACAAGTAGCACCAACAGCCAGCAAAGCAGACAGTTTACTAAATATTCGTTTCGATCGTTTACGTAGAGAATTACAGGATATTGGCGTAGGAGAAAAGAATATGTACGTGGATATGGTGTCGCTCATTCCGCTTTATGAGTACGAAATACAGAAAAAATTATTCAGTAAAAGTTATAATGAAGTACCTGCAGGTTTTGAATTACAAAAAAACATTCATATTTCCTATAAAAATGCTCGTGATTTAGATAAAATTCTTACTTTAGCGGCTAAGAATGAAATTTATGATTTGGTGAAAGTCGAGTATTTTGCTGAAAATCCAGAACCTGTATACGATGATTTGCGTAAGCAATCCATTGCTCTATTACGTAGAAAAATAGATAGTTACGAAGTGTTAGGCTTTAAATTGGATACAGTTTATCATGTTTTTTCAGAAAGTAAATCAGTCGCTTACCCAATTGATCGGTATCGAGATTACCAAGCATTTAGCGGTGCATCGCTTGAGGCTGCCAACAAATCGAGTGTTACGACTGTGCGCAAACCAAAATCGATGTTTTATAACAAAATTTCGTATCATACGTTTGACATCGTTATTAATCCCGAAATTCTGGAGCCAGTGATTCAGTATGCTTACCAAATTTCGATTAAATACGTATTGAACGAACCGAAAGCGGAGGTCGTAAAAAGATATTTCTTTATCGATAAAAATGGAAACATAAAACCATTCAATTACTAGGTCTTTTGACCTTTTCGATATTGCTTACGCATTTGTAAAAAACGATTAGTTTTTTCCAATAATTCGTTAAATTTTTCTGTAATTGCCTAATTGATAAATGATAAATATTTATTTGAATATTAGCACTTGCAAGCTACTGTTTATCAGTAAAATAATTATAAATTATAAATTTAACGAAGTGTTGATTTAAGAACAAGCTTAAGAATAAAGATGAATAGACAGACAAGATCAAGCTCATAATTACTTTTTGCCAATTTATTGATTAAGAAAGTTGGTTTATTCGTATGTGAGCAACATCAAGAAGGTCGAAAACCTCCTAAAATTATTGATTTGAAGACAAAAGAAATAGATAAAAAATTTGCGGAATTTTCAGAAAAGAAAATTCTGATTATAGGAGATGTAATGCTTGACGCTTACTTATGGGGCAATGTGAATCGCATATCCCCCGAAGCACCAGTGCCTATTGTTGCTTGCAAGAAACGAGAAGACCGACTAGGAGGTGCTGCCAATGTGGCACGAAATATCCAATCACTAGGCGCAGAGCCTATTTTGTGTTCCGTTATCGGAAAAGACGAAAAGGGCAAAATATTCAGTGAGATTTTGCAAAAACGAGGCATGACTCAAATGGGAATATTGGAAAGCTCGCAGCGCACAACAACCGTCAAAACGAGAGTGATAAGCCAAAACCAGCAATTGCTACGTGTGGATGAAGAAATGAATCAAGTACTGGATACAGATATTGAAACGCAATTTGTCTATTTATTACATCAAATTATCAACAATCAAGCTATTGATGCCATTATTTTTGAAGATTATGATAAAGGAGTAATTACCGAAAATCTGATAAAACAGGTGGTTGAGTTAGCTACAAGCCGAAAAATTCCAACATTAGTTGATCCTAAAAAAAGAAATTTTGCATTCTACCAAGGAGTAACATTCTTTAAACCTAACTTTAAGGAATTGACCGAAGGAATAAAAATAGAAATCGCTAAAAATGATTTGGATCGCATTGCACAATTGAGTATCGATTTTCAGACAAAACAAAATATTCGTTATGTCATGACCACTTTATCCGAGTATGGCGTATTGGTCTCCGATAGCGAAAAACACCTACATTATCCTGCCGAAATACGAGACATAGCCGATGTTTCGGGGGCTGGCGACACAGTCATCAGCATTGCGGCATTGTGCATGAGCGTAGGCTTATCGATGACCGAAACGGCACAAATTGCCAATCTTGGCGGTGGCTTGGTATGCGAAAAAGTAGGTGTTGTGCCGATTGACAAAAGTCTGTTATTGAACGAAACTATCAATTATTTTCAACATGTATAAAGCCGATTATTGGAATGAGCAGTACGGAGACAAGCGTCCTGGCTGGGATGCTGGCTCGGTTTCGATTCCTATTCAAACCTATTTTGAGCAGATAGAAGACAAAAACATGCGGATTCTCGTTCCAGGAGCGGGGAATGCTTATGAGGTTGAATATTTACACGCTGCAGGATTCCGACAGGTGTTTTTGATGGAAATTGCCGAGCAGCCTATTCGTAATTTTTTGTCGAGAGTGCCCAGTTTCCCAAGAGAGCACGTTCTGCAAGAAGATTTTTTTCAGGCACACGGGCAGTACGACCGAATTGTGGAACTAGCATTTATCAGTTCGTTTCGAGCAGACGAGCGGCAAGCTTACGCACAGAAAATGCACGAACTACTTGAACCTCAAGGCAAGCTGATAGGCTTGGTCTTCAACCACCGTTTTAATTTGAATCACCCTCCCTATGGTGGCAACGAGCAGGAATACGATGCGCTATTCCGTCCGTTCTTTCATTTCGATGCCTTACCAATTGCGCACAATTCCATCAAACCACGTGCAGGGCGTGAAATATTTTTGAAACTGAAGAAGCGACTTTTGGTATAAAACTATCGGGCTATTTGTCTCCAAGCGATGCGGTCATCAAGCGTCTGTATGAGGCATCAGATTTAATATTTCAAAGTCCGATGGACGTTGGAAAGTCTTCATACCTGTAAAACTTAGAAGCGTTTGGAATTGTAATACTTCACAGAAAAACAGTCGTTAATTTCTGCTCGTTCAAAAAAAATCCTTAACTTTGCATGAGGTCGAAGACCTTAATATCAGTTAAATTGAGAAAATTGAGAAAACAAGATAAAAACACTCGAAGAGGGGCATACCTTTTTTTACTATTCATCCTGTTGGTGAGCAGTTCGTTTGCTGATTACCGACACGAATATTACGTTAGTATTTGTCAAATAGACCATAATGAAAAGACGAAGAGCCTCGAAATAACGTTCCGTATTTTTATAGACGATCTGGAGAAAGCCTTAAAAGAAGAAACGTCTCACAGCGTGTACCTGAATACGAATAAAGAACAAAAAAACGCAGATACAGTGATTGCTACGTACTTACAATCGAAGGTCCAAGTGGTGGTGAACGAAAAAGCACGCAGCTTTCGATATGTGGGCAAAGAGTACGAAAACGATGTGATGTGGTGTTATGTGGAAATACCGAAAGTAAAATCATTGAAGAAAATAGGACTGACGAATAAATTATTGATCCAGCAGTTTGATAGCCAAATAAACATTGTGAATGTCCATGCGAATGGCAACACCAAAGGATTATACCTAGACAGCGAACACATCAAAGGGCAACTATCCTGGTAGATCTTCGACCTCTTTGATGTTGCTTACGCAAGATTAAAAAGGCTTTTAATTCTACTTTACTAAGTTAGAAATTACTGTTAATCAGTTTATTTATCTGTTTTATGATAAGAGTAAAAGTCAAAAGAAGAAAGTATTAAATAAAAAGATTTTTTGTTAATCGTAATGCTTTTCAGACTAAAATACACTATTTTTCGTTCTACTTTCTACTAAAATCTTTTGTCTAATCAGTCTCAAAAAAAGAAATAAATTACTAATAATCAATTACAACAAACTTCGTAAAGTAAAATTAATCAATAATCTAACTAGAAACTAAATTTTGTCTATCTCCTTATAATGAACATATCCAAACAATTATTATTAGCCCTACTAAGCGGTTTACTTTTTGCGATGTCATGGATAG
This sequence comes from Bacteroidales bacterium, assembly GCA_029942205.1. Lineage (GTDB taxonomy): Bacteria > Bacteroidota > Bacteroidia > Bacteroidales > JAOZTL01 > JAOZTL01. The sequence goes on from JAOZTL010000156.1 coordinate 5,498, forward strand.
ATCAAATAGCTGGTTACACGCTATTCGTGGCATTTATCCCTTTATTTATTATCGAAAAATATTACTTAATAAATAAAGCAGACTACCGCTCGGTGAGTTTCTTTTTGGTAGCAGTTGTTGCATTTTTGTCGTGGCATTTGGTTTCAGTTTGGTGGATTGTTTACGCATCTGGCATTGGCGTTGTATTTGTGATCACGACCAATGTACTAATCATGTCGAGTACAGTTTGGCTCATTCACGCCATTCGTAGACGTGTGGGAGTCGTTTTGGGCTATTTGGCTTTTGTGCTGATTTGGCTGAGTTACGAATACCTGCATTTCCGTTGGGAGATGTCGTGGCCATGGTTTAATTTGGGTGGCTGGCTTTCCAAAAACATTTACTGGATACAATGGTACGAATATACGGGTATTTTGGGAGGTACATTATGGATTTTGCTTGTGAATAGCCTGATCTACAAAACGATTCAGTTGTTTTTGCTGCCATACAAATGGAAAACACAAATTCGTTCCATCACTCTGTCTGTGCTTATTTTTATAGTGCCTATTCTGATTTCTCGATACATTTATTCGCAAATAGAAGATACGGGCAATAGCTACGAAGTGGTGGTGGTGCAGCCTAACATCGATGCGTTTACCGAGAAATATAACCAGCGTGAAGCCAAACGACAGTTTCATTTGCTTTTACATTTGACCGACTCGCTGGCAGATGAAAATACGGATTACATTATTTTTCCCGAAACATCCATACCCATAAAACTGTGGGAAGATTGGGCTGAAAACCACGAAAGTATTCAGCAATTGCGGCAGTTTGTTGCCCGTTATCCACATGCCGAGATGCTGGTTGGGCTTTACACCTTACAACGGTACGAAAACTGGGAGACAGCCTCGGCTACAGCCCGACAATCGCCACGCAACAAGACCATTTATGATTATTTTAATACCGCCGTATTGCTCGATTCGGTTTCGGAGATGCAATATTACCATAAATCCAAGTTTGTGATAGGTGCAGAAAAAATGCCATTCTCCTACCTGTTGAAGCCACTCGAAGGCTTGATCGTTGATTTTGGCGGATTCGTCGGTAGCCTTGGTAGTGATGCCCAACGCTCGGTGTTTGTATCCAAGAATGGAAATGTACGTATTGCGCCAGTAATTTGCTATGAGTCTGTTTATGGCGACTTTGTGGGCGATTTTATCACAAAATCAGCCAACTTGATTGTCATCATCACCAACGATGGCTGGTGGAAAGACACCCAAGGCTACAAACAGCACTGGGAACATGCTCGGCTACGTGCCATCGAAACCCGCAAATACGTTGCTCGTTCAGCAAATACAGGCATTTCGGGCTTCATCAACTCCAAAGGCGAAACCATCGCACAAGCACCTGCATGGCAAGCAACAGCTCTAAAAACGGATGTTCGTACCAACTCTAAAACAACCTTCTATACCCGTTATGGCGATTTTATTGGGCTGATAAGCCTCGTGCTGGCTAGCGGGCTCGTTTTGTATGTGCTGGTGTTTGCTAGGAAAGTGAACTTTTGATAATTATAAAAATTATTTCACTCGTGCATACGCAAGGTCAAAAACTTCACTCTTTTATGGCTTCGATTTCTTCTTTGGTCAATCCTGTAGCACTCATGATTAT
>JAOZTL010000157.1 GCA_029942205.1 Bacteroidales bacterium
AGTAATGAACTTTCATTCATCTGAGTTGATGCTGATTTTATTTCACTACTCCCATTCTGAATCAATTCTGCCGAATTACGAACTGTCAGCAATACCTCTTTTAATTTTTGAACCATCAGCTTAAAATCATTCAATAGCTCGCCTATTTCGTCTTGTGAGTTCGACTTAATAACTATTGTAAAGTCGCCCTCGGCTATACGCTTCACCATTTGCCTTGCTTCTGAAATGGAAGTATTAATCGAACGTGAAATAAAAACGACTATCAATACGATTACCAGCAATGTACCAAGTCCGATAGTAAGTATTATCCCAAAAATATTCCGTGTTTTACGTTGTGCATCTAGTTCTACTTTTTCCAAAATTTCATGTAAAATAGGTTCTATTTTATGCGAAATTTCTTTAAATTCTCCTTGCAATCCTTCCGTTTCATTATATCCTAATTCTGTATCCAATACGATTAATTCGTCAAAAACCAAACGATAAGCTTCCGTATGCTCCAAAATTTCATTTTGTTGCAAGTTTTGAATTGAATAATTTTCTTGCAAATAAAGCGTACATTCTTCAATTATTTCATCTAACTCATCCTTATACGCCAAGTCATTACGCATCAAATAATTTTTTTCACTTCTAAGCATAGACAATATATAAACCTCTAATTTCAGATCTTTATAATACAAAAGTGCTGTCTTTTCCATCGCAATTGCTATTTTTCGCAATTCTCCTATTTTTCCATAATTTTTAAATCCTCGTTCTTTCTTTATTTGCTGATATTCCTCAAAAACCTGATCATAAGTCCCAAATAATTCATAAAGTTTTTCCATATTTTTAATAACACCTAATTCTTTAAGTATATGATCTTCAAGAATATCATCTTTACTGTCCAAAATAACTTGATATGTATTCGCATGCTTTTTTAAATTTTCACTTAAGCCTGTCTTATAAAATTTAGCATTATTAAAATCTTGGATAATAAAATCTTTTTCTGATTTTCGTAATTCTAACAAATGAATTTCCATCTCTTCCAATTTTACAGATGTCTCTCTTATCGAGTTAAATTCATCTACATAATAGAAAACAGACAATATTATTCCTATAATTGTTACTGTTACTAAAATAGATAATAAATTTAATTTCTGCTTGATTTTCAATCCTTTTTTGTTATTTTTCATCTAATATTGATTTGTAAGTTGTTAAATTGTAATTGGTTTATTGCTCAATAGAATCGTAAATACACAATTAATTCCTCTCAAGCTATTGGTTATAATAATCTTACACACACGCATAAGCAATATCAAATAGATTGAAGATTTTAAAAGCTTCATTTATTTTTGTATAATCTAAAAAAATACCAAATTTTGAGCCAAATATCTGTATAGCGTTAATGACTCTCTCTTTTTTATTCTATGCTATTTTTAGCAATTATTAAAAATAGCTTTTTTTTTGATAAATAAAAGACTCATCCAAAATAAATAGACACTTTAGCTTTTATACTAAAATGCTGCAATAATTATGAAAACAAAATGTTTCTTTTCGCTTTATTTTCTTTACAAAATTATTATAGAACTAAGCTATGCAAGAATTTTGTGTATCAATAACACAAAAAATAAATCATTTTTAGAATCATAATTATTACCACTATTTAGTATATTTAATATTTTTTTCTACAATCATAAGAAGTTGAAAACCTTCCTGTAATTTAATGCAAAATCATACAATTATCCTATTTTTCTTTCGTTTTAGAATTTGATAACAGAACCATACACTAAATTTTTTTTAAACAAATCATTATGAAAACAAAAATCTTTTATCTTTTCGCAATCGCTCTATTCGGACTACCACTGACTAGCTGTAAAACCACCAAAGATCTCAGTGATACCAACAAAGCCGTAGAAATTACTGTTCCGCTATCTGGTCGTGAATACCAATCAAGCAAAACACACTATCGTGCCAAATCATCGGGAAAAAGTATCAACATGGCAACAGCTAAAAAAATTGCACTCAATAATGCGAAACAAGAAGTTGCAGGTCTGATCAATTCAACAATAAAATCAGTTACAGACCAATACACCAATCAACGCACCAAAGGTACACAGTCTGATTTTGAAAATAAATTTGAAACCATGACACGTGAAGTTGTAAACCAGAAATTATACGATGTTGCTATTATTGGCGAAAAAATTTATAAACAAAAAGACGGAAGTTTTGAATATTGGGTAGCTATTGAAATTCCAAAAGAAGCTATAATAGAAGGAATAAATAACGAAATGTCGAAAAATACCAAATTACAAATCGATTACGACAAGAAAAAATTTGAAGAAATATACGATCAAGAAATGGAAAATATGGGTAATGGCAATTAAAGAATAAACCATTCAAAATTAATTCCAGAATAATACAAAAAAGCCTAATATGCTCAATAGCTATTAGGTTTTTTTGTTTAAAACACTAAAATTCAAAAGAATAACCATTATTAATTAAAGTATAACTTTAATCAAAATAAAAACTCCAAACTCATGAAAAAAAGTATCATTCTATTTTTATTAGCTACAATGCTTTGCTCTACTGCAAGCATTGCTCAGCAAAATCAAAAAGTAATCAGAAAAACAAGTAAAAACACCGTTAAAAAATTAAAAAAAGACAAGTGGGAAAATTACGAGAGTGCAAAAACACTAGATCTACGTGTTAAAGAAACGCTTACTAAGCTCTCATCTCCTTTTTATGAAGAAGTTAGTGCTACTGCTTTCGGTGAAACAGACAAACAAGCTGTAGCAAAAGCTCGTAACATAGCCATCGAAAATTTTTACGAACTACAACCTAAGCAAAACAATAATCCAGAACTTCTCGAATTGGGTTACATCGTAGTTCGTAAACTACGCAAAAAGCCTTATGAGGCATTATGCGTATTCGTCTATGATGCCGATAAAGCCCGACAAACCAATACGATAAGCTCTGTGACTAATTTGGAAACTATCGGCGAGGGAGTATTTGTTCGCACCAGCAATGCTGAAAAACTGTATGGTGCTCAAGAAGAATTAAACTCTTGTTTAGCGATCGAAAACAATATTGACTTAGCTGAATCTGCTGACGAAGCTGCTTGTATCATCGAGATTTCCTGTGTTACAAAAAATGAAGAATTAGAAAATAACCAAATCAGCCATGGATATATTCTTTTGATAAGCGTCAGAAACAAAAAAAATGGAACTAAAACTAATTTGAAAAAAATAGCATTTTCGGCTACTGCTAATTCGGCTAGAGAAGCTGAAAAAAAAGCTGATCGTTTATTACTCAAAAAAGTTAAAAGTCCAGATGTCGTAAATCAGATTCTAAAACTAGTTCAATAATATTTTTGATTACTAAAAAAAGACTGCTGTAAGTCGCTTGTTTTCAAGTACACTCACAAATGTAAATTCCAAAAAATAAATCAAATAATGTATTTTACAAAAGTGAATCGTCGTTTCACAAAAATAACACGTCTAATTTTTATTAAAAATAAACTATTAGTAAATTAAATTCTGTATTCAAATAAGAAATAACGTAAGTAGTTTGATTTATTCGATTATTGAATAAATCAAGCTATTTTTTTTTATTATTAGTTTATATTTTTAGAATATAATAATAGCTGATTAAAAAGGATAAAAGGATTTATCTAAATTTTAAAATTCTAATTCTCAAATTATATCGAAATAAGATTGATAAATAAGTAGAAATGTTGTTTTAATTAATAATTTAGATACTCAAACGGGTAATTAAATAACTAATATAAATCCTACCCACTATCGAGCTGGTTTTAACCATTTTGAAGTGAAAAAAATAAGATTTAGTGAATCTTGTTTACAGTAGACTGGAGAGGATAATTATCCCATTTGACTGTTTGTTAATAGCCTGAAGTTTTTAAAATTTCAAAAAAAAGCATAAAAAAAACCTCTCTAAAAGAGAGGTTCGTCTTTATATTTTAATTCTAAAACTATAACTTAGCAATATGCTTAGCTAGTTTAGATTTCAAATTAGCAGCTTTATTTGCATGAATAATATTTCTTTTTGCTAATCCGTCTATTAATGAAGATACTTTAGGATACATTGCTGAAGCTTCTTCTTTGTTTTCTGTAGAGCGCAATTTAGAAACAGCATTACGCATCGTAACCGAATAGTAACGATTATGTACTCTAAGTTTCTCGTTCTGACGAATTCTTTTTAATGCAGATTTATGATTAGCCATGATTCTATTGATTTCGGTTGTTATAAATAAAAAAGTAGTCCGTAGGGGAATCGAACCCCTGTTACCAGGATGAAAACCTGGCGTCCTAACCCCTAGACGAACGGACCATTTTTGTTTGATTGCGGTGCAAAAGTAATTCAATATTTTTTATCACCAAAACTTTTTGAGAAAAAAACAAACTTTTTTCGGTTTTTTTTCTCAATCAGCTATTAATCAATAAACTAATTTTTAAATAATTATTCACTTAATAGATGTTTCCGCAACTCAAGAAAATCATCAGACAAATAAAATGAAAATAAATTAGTCAATCGAATAGCTGTCTCTTGGTATACATAATCGCCAGCTTCGTTTTGCTTCAATAAAAAGTGGATGATTCCATAACGTTCCACCACGGGCAATTCAGAGAATAACTCCTTGGAATGCAGAAAAATAGAGCGAACAGAAGCCTGAATATCACCAGAAAAAATAAGCCCTGCACGGTCGGCTGTTAATTGCATCACACGTGAAGCGGCGATCAGCTCTTTTTCTTTATCTTGTGCTTTATCTTTCTGTGTTACAGACGAGAACATGCCGACCGTACTCACTGTTGCATCCAATATTTCTTTACTTTTCGAGCCTAAGTCTTTTATTTTATTGGATGATTGCAATATCGACGAAACGGCATTTAGCTTGGCAATTCCTTGTAGCGATTTTCCAAAAAATCCGGCTAGCGGTATCACTGCCAGAAAAGTATCCAGAACCCAATAGCTCTTATTCATAGCTCCTTTCCATAGGTCAGTTGAAGTAATACGTGAATGCTTAAAATGTAAATGTGCAAGCTCTACGCCTACTGCAAATCGCAATTCTGCTACATTCATCGCATAGCCCGATTTGGTATCTAAATGCTCTGCTCCGATAATCAAAAACGAAGGGTCGCTTTCAAAACTGCTAATTCCTATTGATTTATCACCTCTTCCGATGTAAGTTTCTAATTTACTGATTCCCAAAGCAACTTTTATATCCGTTACCACTTGTAAGGCTTCTGTAAAGTTTTTACTGTTCAGTATTTCTGAGTATGATTTCACGACAGAATAGTCTGGTACGTCTACTTTTGCGAGCCATTTCTGCATCGATTCAAATGTACCGCCTTTTTGTGCCGCCGAGTGTGGTATTTTTTCTCGTATCAGTTTTGGTGCTAGTTCTTTAAATTTATTTACTTCTATAAGCTCTTCTTTCCGTGAAAAACCTTCGGCTTCGAGTATTTGATGCAAACGTAAAGCCCGATCACGTGTATTTTTATCTGCCACTTGCAGCAAATCGTCTACTCGCTCAGGAATGAGCGGCTGCAAACGAGCCACTTGTAAGCTGTATTTCATTATTTCGGCAGGCTTACTGATTTCGATCAATAAATCAAGCAAACTGATTTTTAGCAACTGTCCGCCTGCTTTTCCTGTCAAATCTAAATCTTTGGGTGGTAATAAATCGGAGACTGTTTCATCTGGCAATTGCTTCAAGCGTTTCTTTAATATCTTGATTGCATCTTCTTTCATTTCACAAGCAATCAAATGCTTGCAATATTCAATATCAAAAACAATCTCGTTTATTTTATCTTTATTTTGCTTTAAGTAAGTGTCCCTAATGTATTGATGGAAAGGCATTAATCTTTGATATTCTTCGAGAGTATCGGCTGCATGAATTAACAAGTGCAAAATTGCAATCATATCTAAAGTGTCGATTTCCCACTTAATTATCCAATTCTTTAATTGTTCATCCAAATTGCTAGAACCAAGAATAGTACACAACAAAGTATCTAATTTTTCATTTTCTGCAAAATGTGTTTCAAATTCCTGTTGTGTATCACTTTTATATTCTACGAATAATTGCTTAATTTCATCAAAAGGATTGGTGTCGAAAGTCAATAAATATTGAAAAAAGAATTTTGTTGCTTCCGTCTTTGTTTTTTTGTTTTTAAGCCAGTTTAAGCGTGCAATCTCTCGTACTCTATCGTTCTGTTCAAAAGTGGGCAAAAGGCTAATATCTCGATATAAATCGGCATTATTGCGTGTGGTCATCCATTCGGACAATTCGGTGGAAATGGTTTTGCGTCCAATTTCCTTTTTTACCGTAAGTGCTAATTCCGAAAGATCAATATGAATCTCGATGCCGCCTTTGTCCGAAAAGCCTAATAAGCCCGATCGGTGCGAACTTACGAAGTAATGCCAAGATAATGCTTTGACCTCCTCGTCGCTTTCTGTTTTTTTAATGGATGAAATATTCAGAAAAACAAATAACAATTCTTTTTCTTGCTGCTCGGAATAAAACCAAAGTTTCATTTTGGGCAAAATATTTTCAATAAATAAATTATCATCATTAATTGTTAAATGATTAGCTTTATGTAAATCCAACAAATAATCCGAGATTATTTTTATTATTTCTTCGTCATACGAATCATTCAAATAATTGATCGGGTTGAAAGTGGAGATTTTTTTATCTGGATTGGCAAGCCAGTTGGCTGGTTTTATATCAAAATACAAACGCTTCTGGTCGGTCAGTAAAAATAATTGATACTCGCCTGTTATTCCCAAACTACTCTTAATTCCTTTGCCTGCTTGGTAGTTAATTACGTCTACTTCATCTAATGCTTCGTGGCTAATTTCCAAATTCAAATTGTCGGAAAGTTTTGTTACCAAAAATTGAATAAATGATGAATAATCAAATGTAGAATTGACATAAAATACTTGCCCCTCGTGAAGTAAGTGATGGAGTATTACCAATTTATAATCCGTATTTACGACTTCGTCTTGTGATGCTTTGTTTTCTTTGTTTTTTTCCATTGTTATTTCTTTTATGTCTCAAATTTAATTAATTTAGTTTGAAATAAAAATAATTATACTAAATTGCTGAAAAAATCAG
>JAOZTL010000158.1 GCA_029942205.1 Bacteroidales bacterium
ATTCCATCGACAAAAACTGCTTTTTTGTGCTTCTTACATGCACGATACACCTCTCTCCATTGCGGCATCGCATTGTTGTAGGCATTTACACGCATGAGTTCTTTGTACAAATAGCTTTTCTGATCGCAATCGGTTTTGGACATTTGCTGTGCATTTGTCCAAAATGTTATTGAAATAAAAAATAGGAGTAAAAAAATACGCATGATTCAGTAATTGGTGATTTTTCTTTTTGAAAAAAAACTTTTTTCCTTTTTTGTTTTGATTAATGCAATGCTGGAAAATATTATTTTTATCCGAGGAAAGCAATATAAACAAAAAAAGCTTCGAAAAACGAAGCTTTTTTTGAGTGGGCCCACTTGGGTTTGAACCAAGGACTCCCTGATTATGAGTCAGGTGCTCTAACCAACTGAGCTATGGGCCCGATAATTTGTTGTAAAACATCTTTCAGATGCGGATGCAAATATATATCTTAGTTTTTAATTATTCAAAAATAAAACCTTTTTTTTATGAAAATATTCAAAAATATTCAAAATATCCTCTTTGACTTAGGTGGTGTATTGTTTGATGTCGATATTAATAAAACAATAAAAGCGTTTCAACAGTTTGATTTTGAAGACTATGATGCAGCTGTTCATCTGATGAAAAGCAATCATATTTTTGAGAAAATAGAAACAGGAGAAATTGATTCTAATATTTTCTGTAACGAGTTACGTAAACTAATGCTTACTCCTGTTCCAAATTACGAGATTATTATTGCATGGAATGCGATGCTTATCGGTATACCTAAGGAGAATATTCAATTAATCCATCAACTTTCGACGAAATATTCGGTGTTTTTATTAAGCAATACCAACGAAATTCATTATACCGATTTCTCTAATCAAATTACTCGTCAATACCAACTCGATAAGTTTGAAGATTTATTTACGAAAGCTTATTATTCGCATGAATTAGGCATGCGCAAGCCTGATCCCAAAATTTACGAGCATGTACTTGCCGATAGCCAGCTAATTGCCGAAGAAACGTTATTTATCGACGATCGAAAAGAAAACATACAAGCTGCTAATAAACTAAAAATAAAGACAATTCATTACCAAAGCAACAATCTGGTACAGCTATTTACAGACAATCAGCTTATTTGATTCGGAACTCAATATTCGGAGCATTATCATAATTTAGGAAATACGAGCCAGCAGGTAGACGACTGATGTCTACCTTGTTGCTGTATCCTTTCTTGACAGATTCGCCATAATAGTTGAATATTTCCCATTCGGTAGATGATGAGAAAACAATCGATTTATTATCTATTTTGTGCGTAACGTTGGGCAGTAATGAGCGATAGGTTTTTGCTGATGAAAAATGTGCTTTTTTGGTATAATCGATTTGTTTGACACGAAATTTATTTTCGCCACTATGCATTTTTATTTGTACCGAATACATATTAATCGATTTATTTCCTGTTCCTTGTACGGTTGCAATACGAATCCACTTATTCCATTTATATTGTTCGACAAAATACGGTAATTGTCCACGTTCATTAGATGTTTTCCATTTCAATAAATTATTTTTTCTATCAATCTCCATGGATGTGATCTTAAAAGTACTTTTCGCTTTCAGAACCTGTTTATTTACTATTTTAGGCTTACAATTATTTTTATGCTTAATAATTACAGAAATCTTATCGCCTAGGTGAATACCATAAGAAGCAAAATCTATTTCAAACGAACTTGATTGAATTTCGTCTGTTGATAGTTGGTCATTCACTAGCACTTCATACACACAATATCCCACTCCTGTAGATGCTAATGGATTATTTACAACTAAATTTTCTCCTTGATAAATTCCAGATAAAGATATTTCATTAGCATAAGAATTGGCATAAGAAATAGTAATGAATAATAATACGAGTATTTTTTTTTTCATTTTTAGATGAATAATTAATGGTCAATAAGTTTAAGAATCTCTAAGGTCTTCGACCTTTTTTGATGTTGCTTACGCATTGGTGTGAAAACTATTATAATCAATGATTTATCGAAATACAATTATATATTTAATTTTGTCTGCTTAAGGTTTTCTACCTTAATATTAGAATAATAATTTAATACCCAAATAAAAAAGCATCCGTTTCGTCAAGTTAAATAGTTGATTTACAAAACATAACTATTTCTAATCGATAGAATAAAGTTCTTTATTCTTCGCTGTTATACTTAGGTAAAAATAGTATCTAATTTTAAATTATCAAAATACAATAAAAATTATTTTCCTTTATTTCATTTAATACATTGGTAAACAGCACATTTTCATCTGTTTACAATTTATAAGTTATTGAAATTTAATTCTCTGTTTGAGTAAAATAATTGCGTTTTTTGATAAAAAACGCCATAAAAAAGAGTTAATGCAATAAGTATCCCATTTTTTTAAGCACTTCTTCTTTTTTCATATAACTCATGTACTTAAGCAAAATTATTGTGATGAATTACTTGTCAAAAAACAAATATACAATTCGGCAGCTTACTGAATTGCAGTAGCTTACAGAACTACATAAACAACATCAAATTAAGTCGAAGACCTTATAATATTTTATCCACCCAATCGCCATTTTTTTTAATTAACGCAATCAATTCTTGAACGGCACTAGTTGTTGGTATGTTTTTTTTCACTCTTTCTTTATTTTTATAGAGGCTTATTTGATTAATTCCGCTTCCAACGTATCCATAATCGGCATCAGCCATTTCTCCAGGACCATTCACGATGCAGCCCATAATTCCTATTTTCAGTCCTTTCAAATGCGAACATGCTTCTTTGATGCGAGCCGTAGTTTCTTCCAAATCAAACAATGTACGTCCGCAAGAAGGGCACGAGATGTATTCGGTTTTAGTCATTCGCATTCGGCTTGCTTGCAATATTCCAAATGCTAATTGTGAGAGTGTTTTATAGCTTGCTTTTGTGTGTTTTAGCCATATTCCATCGCCATCGCCATCCGTTAATAATGCTCCTAATTCAATGGAAGCGTCTATTTGCAATTGTTCCTCTGCTATTTCATTGTAATTTTGTTGAATAACGACAGGATTGGATATTTCATGTGTTTTAAATTGATCAAAAATAATGCGAAAAGCAGCAATACGATGTATTTTATTTGTTTTAATTATAAATACAACGGGATTATTTTCAATCTTCAATAGCAAATGATTGTTTATTTGAGAAACGTCAATAAGAATAAAATTCAAAATTTCACTTTTATTGGTTGCTTTGCCAAATTTATCTAAATAAAATAAAGGAGAAGCATTCGGTTGTTGTTGAAAATTATCATTATCCACAATTTGCGGAATTTGCTGTATTTTGTCTAAATCTGCGATATATTTTTTTGTGTACAAATAATCGGCAGGCGTTTCGAGTACCGAAAAAGAAGCATCAAGTGATGCAATAACGACAGGCACTTGAGAGCCTCCTATATTCAAAACAGGCTTGCTTGATCGGCGTGCATAAGCTTGATCGGAAGTGGCATTCGATAATTCTATCGTTTGTTCATTTTTTGGTAATCGGCTTAAGTAATCAAGTATTTTTTGAGCGACAGGAATTTCAGCTTCGGGGGCTTCTGTAAGCGAAACTCGAATGGTGTCCCCTACTCCATCCACCAAAAGGCTACCGATGCCTAATGCCGATTTAATTCGTCCATCTTCGCCATCGCCCGCTTCGGTAACTCCTAAATGTAACGGGTACGTGATTTGTTCGTGTTGCATTTGAATCACCATCAGCCGATAAGCTTGAATCATCACACGGGTATTGCTCGATTTTAATGAAACGACAAGGTCATTAAACCCCACGTCATGTGCGATACGCAAGAATTCCATAACGGATTCGACCATTCCTACTGGTGAATCGCCATAACGGTCAAGTATTCGGCTAGACAACGAGCCATGATTACTTCCAATGCGCAAAGCCGTTTGATGTTGTTTGCAAATTTGGATAAGAGCAAGAAAACGCTCTTTCAATATGGATTTTTCGGTAAAATAATTTTCATCACTATAAACCGTATTTTTCAGAGCAGGAATAAAATTCCCTGGATTTATTCGTACTTTATCGACAATCCTTGCAGCAATTTCGGCAATTTCGGCATTGAAATGTACATCGACAATCAATGGAATTTTGTATCCACTTTCTTCTATGTTTTTTTTAATTGCAGCTAAATTTTGTGCTTCTCGTTTACTTTGTGCTGTTATGCGAACATAATCTGCTCCACTCTGCATGATCCGAATACATTGCGACACAGTAGCTTTCGTATCCAATGTTTTGGTATTGGTCATCGATTGTATACGAATAGGCGCACTGCTCCCAAGAAGTGTGTTCCCGATACGTACACTTGGTGTTTTCAAACGTTTATAGCGCGTCAAGCTATCACAGTAGCTATTGTTCATTGTAAGCACTCAAATAAAATTTTTCTCCTGTTTTTATTAATCTAAGCAATTGATTTCCAATACAAATCTATCTATACTAAAACAGATCGAAGACCTGAAAATTTACAGTTATTGATTATCCTCGATAAAGCATCAAAGAATATACGAGCCAAAGGTATAAATAATTTTGATAGCAGAAAGCACTTTTATTTATAGCTTTTTGTGTGTACAAAACATAGTAAGGTATGAATATTGTTATTATTCTAAAATCAGACTTCGTTGCTTTATTATTTTTACTCATCAATATAGCAACACTTCATTAAATTATGAAATATGAATTATAAATTAAAACACAGATTTTCAACGACTTATCTTAAATAAATAATGCTTTTCAATTTTCTGTAAATCAAATAGATACAGAAACTTAACGAACCATTGATATAGCTATGTTTTAACGATTTATTACCTGCTTGATATAATTGTACGTATTTAGGTGTAACTTACTGATTTACATTGACAATTCGTCGAAAATTGTCCAAAAATAAATATCAAAATACACGAAGTCTGAAATTACATAGATTTATAAGAAATTTTAAATAGTTTGAAAAGCCTTAAATACACACTAATGAAAATATTAATAATAGAAGACGATAACAATCAAGTAGATTATTTACAAGCAATATTTAAAAATGCAAATTTTGAAAGTATTAGTGCAAATACGGGTTTTTTAGGATTAGAATTAGCATCTCAATCTGAAAAATCAAATATTGGACTGATATTATTAGACATAAACTTGCCAGACATTAATGGTCTTGAAGTTTGTCGCCAATTAAAAAAAGATCCGAGTTCCCATGATATTCCGATTGTTTTTCTCACATCATATTCTGATAAAAAACACCTAAACGAAGCATTTAAACTAGGTGCAGCCGACTATATAACAAAACCATACACTGAATTTAATATTCTACTTCGCATTAATGTTCATTTCAAAAATTACCAACTTATTCTCGAATTAAAAGAAAAGAACAAGCAATTAAAAAATAATTTTGAAAAGACAAAAGAGATTTTGGCAAGTTTGGATATTCAAAATGAAGAAAAAGCACTCACTGAAAGGCAATTGCGTTTTAGCGAAAAACAATCAAAATTAGCTATAAAATCAGCTAATGCAGGGGCATTTTATTACAATTTGGAAACCAATTTTCTACATTGGGACGCTCGTTCGCATAAGATTTTCGGATTGGTTACTAAAGACTTACTACAACAGTATTTTAAAAATGATTATCTTTCTTGGCGTAATTTAATTCATTTACAAGACATAAATCAAGTAGAAGAGATTTTTCGGAAAAGTATGGAATCGTCCTCGAATTATCTGAAACTAGAGTATCGTATAATAAAACCCGATGGTACAGAAGCTTACATTTTCAGTTCTATTTCTATCGAACGAGACAAAAATAAAAAAGCGATTCAAATATTTGGGCTTCATTTGGATTTCAGCGAGCAATATAAAGCAGAACAGGCATTACATCAAAGTCAAGAAAAGTACAAAGAACTAACCGAATCGTTGCATGAAATATTTTGGAAAATGGATATAGAGAGTAATTTTGTTTATTTGAATCCAGCATTTACAACGATTTTTGGCTATTCATTTGACAGGTCAAATTACCCGAAATTAAAAAGCATATTTTCAACAAAAACTCTCCAAAAAATAAACAAAGCTATACAATTCAATATAATTGATACAAACCAAAATAATAATAAAAACTTACAGCTAGAACTGCAAGGAAAGCATGCAAACGGACAGATCATTGAATTAGAAACTTCGTTAGACGTATTGTTTGATTCAAAAAGAAAACCGATTGCAGTTCAAGGAATTATGCGAGACATCACGCAACGAAAAGAAAAAGTTAAAGAACTCGATAATTATAAAAATAATTTAGAAATATTAATAAAAGACAGAACTCTGGAGCTGGAAACCAAACGGCATGAGTTACAATTAATTTTTGATAATACTCCTACAATAATGATTTTGGTTGATAAAGACGGCAATATTACAAATATCAATAAAACTGGTTTGCAGTTTACTGGCTTATCTTTTGACGAAGCTATTGGTAAACGCATTGGTAATGCAACTGGCTGCATTCATTCATTAAAAAGCGCCAAAGGTTGCGGTTTTAGTGCAAACTGCAAATTTTGTTTATTCAAAAACTCCATTACGGATACAATCAACAATAAACCATACAGTAAAGTAGAAACGATGCATGTTGTACGTCGAGCAGGCAAAAATCAAGAGCATATCATAAATTTATCGACCGCAATAGCATCTACAAAGCAAGAAGCAAGCTCTATTTTAATGACAATGGATGATATTACAAAACAAAAAGAAGCACAAGTAAAGCTAAAAAAAAGCGAACAAACTTTCCGTATGCTTGTGGAAAATATTGATGATATTTTTTGGGTTTATGATAAGAAACAAAATAAATTGGTGTACATAAGTCCTCAGCGCAAAAAAATAACTGGATACTCATCCGAGCAAATACTACATAATTACAATTCTTTCATCAATAATGCTCATCCAGCGGACAAACAAAAATTAAAAGACGCAATTCGTCAAATTACTCTTGAAGAGAAAGCAAACATCGAATATCGAACTATTACTACTGAAGGAGAAATGAAATGGATGCATCTAAAATCATTTACTCATTTTGA
>JAOZTL010000159.1 GCA_029942205.1 Bacteroidales bacterium
AGCGGTTGCTAGCTATACGGTCGATTTGGTGATCGATGGATCGAGGCAATAGTTTCAGATTATGATATTTTCGGATCAAAATGAAAAAATTGCCAATATGATTAGAGACCAAATAGGATCGGGAACTACTGCACTGAGTGCTAAAGGCTGGTTTGAGAAAAAAGACAATCACGTGTTGCTCATTATTGCTCGTAAACAGGAAAAACCCAAAATACTAAGTATTGTGGATCAATGCGATAAAAATGCATTTATATCCATTGCCAAAGTAGCTGGTGTGTTCGGTAAAAATTTTGAAAACTTAAAACTTTAATTCATTATGATTGCATTCAATGATGTTCGTTTAAACCAATTAATTATTCATCAAGTAGGAAATAAGCAGAAAGGAAAATCGGTGCGATTTTCAGAAAATACGGTAAACACCGACGAATTAATCAAAGAATTATTGATTAAATACTTTTTTTCGGCATTCAAGACCGAAGCTTATTTTAGCCTGTTTCACGAAAGCGACTTGGATCTGAACGACGTGTATACTTATATTTCTAAAATATTTGCTGATAAAAATCAATTTATCCTGCAATCCAAGAATTTAGCCAAGCATTTGTACGATCAATCCACCCACCCAAAAATTAAGGATGGTGAGTTTTATGTCGTTTTGTTTGAGAATATTCAGCATGAAGACGAGCTGGTGGATGCCATCGGTTTGTTCAAATCCGAAAACAAAGAAACTTACTTGCGTGTTTATCCCAACGAGAACAATTACCAAGTACAATCGGATAATGGCATTAATATAAGTAAGGTAGATAAAGGTTGTTTGATTTTTAATACAGAAAGAGACGCTGGCTACAAAGTGATGATTGTGGATAATCTGAACAAATCGTTTGAAGCACAATACTGGAAAGATGATTTTCTTAAACTACAACAACGCCAAGATAGCTACTACCAAACACAGGCATACATGGACGTGTGTAAAACATTTGTCAAAGATGTCTACAACTCCGACAACCAAGTGGAGCGTGCCGACCAAATAACGATGCTCAACGACTCCATCAATTACTTCAATAGCCACAAAGAGTTTGATATGCAGGATTTTGAGAAAGAAGTGATGCAAAATGACGAAATTGTGCAAGCATTTAACGATCATAAAAATAGTTACGAAGAAAAACAGGAAATCAAACTACAAAAAGACTTTGGGATATCCGATTCTGCCGTAAAAAAAGGCAAAGCTCAATTCAAAAGTATCCTGAAACTAGATAAAAATTTCCATGTCTATATCCATGGTAATAGAGACAGAATACAGAAAGGCTATGACCAGTCCAAATCCATGCACTTTTATCAAATTTTTTTCGATCAAGAGATTTAATGAATTCTGTGCAGGTTTGTATATTGAATAAAAAAAGGCTTACATAAATTATATGTAAGCCTTTGATTACTAAGCTCTCCCTCTAGGACTTGAACCTAGGACCCCCTGATTAACAGTCAGGTGCTCTAACCAGCTGAGCTAAGGAAGAATATTTGTTACAATCAGTTTTTCTTCAGAATTGCGATGCAAAAGTAATCGTTTTTTCAATAAAAAAAAATATATTTGTAAAATAATAACAAAAAAAAAATCTATGAGTTTATTAATAGTTGGGAGTGTAGCTTATGATGCTATCGAAACTCCTTATGGTAAGACAGATAAGATACTTGGAGGCGCAGGAACGTACATTGCTTTGGCAGCATCTTATTTTACCAAAAAACCGCAAGTTGTATCCGTTGTTGGTGGGGATTTTGAAAAAAAACACCTCGAAATGCTCAAAGAGCATAAAATAGATATTGATGGTATTGAGATAAAAGAAGACGAGAAGACTTTTTTTTGGTCGGGAAAATACCACAACGACATGAATTCTCGTGATACGTTGGTTACAGAGTTGAATGTTTTGGGAACTTTTGACCCCAAAGTGCCTGCCAGTTATCAAAATTCTGAATTCTTGATGCTTGGTAATCTCTCACCCGACGTGCAACGTAAAGTTATTGAACAAATGACTGTGCGTCCAAAATTAATTGCAATGGACACCATGAATTTCTGGATGGACATTATGCTGGACGAGTTGAAAAAAACCATTGCTATGGTCGATATTTTGATTATTAACGATGAAGAAGCACGCCAGCTTTCAGGCGAATATTCGTTGGTAAAAGCGGCAAAAAAAATCATGGAAATGGGACCTAATTATTTGGTGATTAAAAAAGGCGAGCATGGTGCATTATTGTTTGGCGAGAATAGCGTGTTTTTCGCTCCAGCATTGCCGCTTGAGGAAGTTTTTGACCCAACAGGTGCTGGTGATACTTTTGCTGGTGGTTTTATTGGATATTTGGCTCAAAATGGCGAAGTTAATTTTGAAAACATGAAAAATGCGATCATTTTCGGATCGGCAATGGCTTCGTTTTGTGTCGAGAAATTCGGTACGGAGCAATTAATTGATTTATCAACCGATATGATTGCAGACAGAGTGGATCGTTTTATTGATCTTATGAATTTCAATTACGTAAAAGAGCTATAAGTCTTCGATTTATTTGATGTGGCTTAAATGTTATAGTAAATAGAACGAAATATTAAGGCATAAAAAAATGTGAAAATTTAATTTTCACATTTTTTATTAAGGTCGAAGATCTTTTTAAGTTACTCATACACAAATGCGTAAGCAACATCAAAAAAAGGTCGAAGATCTTAAAATGGTTTAAACCCGATTATCTCACGTACATCTTTAAGTGTTTTAGCTGCACTTGCACGAGCTTTTTCTGCTCCCATTTTTACGACTGTTCTCAAGTATTCATCATTTTTCTCAATGTCCAAAATCCGTTCACGAATAGGACTTGTGAAGGCAATAATGTCTTCTGCCAATTGTTTTTTCAAATCGCCATAACGAATTTCACAACCGTTGTATTTATCGTTAAAATGCGACACGGTATCGGATGCCGAAACAACATCCATAATGGTGAATAAGTTCTGAATAACCTCAGGCTTGGTCTGATTCATTTCTGTTGGACCTGCATCAGTTTTGGCTTTCATTACTTTTTTACGGATATTTTTTGGATCATCCACCAAATAAATACCATTTCCTGTCGATTTTCCCATTTTTCCATCGCCGTCCAATCCTGGTATTTTCACCAAGTTTTCGCCAAAGTTATAAGCTACTGGTTCGTTAAAATAATCCACTTGGTACATGTGGTTGAATCGCTTTGCAAATTTCCGAGCCATTTCTAAATTCTGCTCTTGATCTTTGCCCACAGGTACTTTGGTGGCATTGTGAATTAAAATATCGGCAGCCATTAACACTGGGTAAGTCAATAAACCAGCATTCACGTTGTCGGGTTGTGTGCGTATTTTATCTTTAAAAGTGGTGGTACGCTCCAATTCGCCGATGTACGAGTTCATGTTCAATAGCAAATATAATTCGGGAATTTCAGGCACATCGCTTTGTACATAAAGTGTAGCAGCTTCTGGATCTAAGCCTGATGCTAAATATTCGGCCAATACTTTGCGAACATTATTGTGTAAATCCTCGGGCGTTGGATGAGTGGTAAGTGAATGATAATCAGCAATAAAAAAATAACAATTATTCTCGTGTTGCATTTTCACGAAGTTTTTCACTGCTCCAAAATAGTTGCCTAAATGTAAATTTCCAGTAGAGCGAATACCGCTTAATATTGTTTCCATAAGGTTAATTTCTTAAATTATTTAAGATTAAGACTTCGTATGTTTTTTAGGTCTTCTGAAAGTTCAATTAGTAAATACATGT
This sequence comes from Bacteroidales bacterium, assembly GCA_029942205.1. Lineage (GTDB taxonomy): Bacteria > Bacteroidota > Bacteroidia > Bacteroidales > JAOZTL01 > JAOZTL01. The sequence goes on from JAOZTL010000159.1 coordinate 3,777, forward strand.
TCGAATTTTGCTAACTTTTACTTTTATTTTATTGTTAATTATTCAAAAATAAATATCAAAACAGATGAAGTCTGAAATTTTAGCGAATTGCAAAGTTATCAATTGTAATCAAAAATCATAATAAATATTTCGCAAATTGGTTCGCATACCGAAAAATAAAAAATCGTTCGTTGTGTGTTCAATTTCATTAACATAGTCTCGACGGGCTATTCCCACAAAAATCGACCAACTCGTTTGTGGGTTTAATCGATACGATAGTTCTATTTTAGTGTGTTGAATTTCGGTGCGTATCCCTTGCCCAATCGTGTTTTTATCACTTTCTAGTCCAAAAGCACTTTCATTACTTAAGAAAATATTACTGCCATTGTTACTTGCTGCCGTGTCGGCACTACTCACCGACTGGTTGTACTGTACACGAAGCGAGAAATTCCGAAACCGATAATTACCTATTGCTACCGTTTCCCGAAAACCTGCACCTAGCGGATGCGCTAAAGCTTGATTAAAGTGTGCATAAGCCTGCAATGGCTCTGCATGTGAATAAGAATAAGGTGCAACTTGGTTGTATTCCAGTTGAACGAATAGTTGATGGTATGGCGATAAGTTACCTAATAAATCAAACATTTTAACACCTAGTTGAAAGCCGTATTTGTTTTCAAAATAAGATTCATTGAGCTGTTGGAAATCAATATTATCAAGCATTAACTGCCCATAGAGCAAGCTATTTGTCGATATTTTAAACTTCGCTTGAAAGCCCAATAAAATATTATGTTCATCGTTTAAACCCAAATATGCAGCTTTTGTGAAAATAATTGGGTTGAAAAAGCCTATGTTCATGTTATTATTTTCCTGTTCATCAAATGTTTGCCAAATAACGGCTTCGAAGGCAGAAATTTCAAGTCGTTCGTTAGGTAACCAACTGATGTACGAGAAATTTCCGTGTCGCCTGTGGTGATAAAAATAATAGTGATCGGCAAAATGTTGGAATTGAGTAAACATACTGATATATTGAACTTTACTAGTCGTTAATTGAAGCTTTACAAAAGGGTAATTGAATGAATTATCCGACAATAAAAGTGAGCGATAGCCTTCACCAATAAAATGCTTATCGTGCCCGATTGTTAGGTTTATTGCAGGTGAAAAATCAACGGATAATCTAGCTGAAGCCATCGAGAAATCCCAGCCCGATTCTTGAAAAACTTTTGCTGCTCCTTGACCTGGCATAACGATGTGGTTATCTACAAATTGATCGATATAAGGAAGCGGGAAAGCTTGATTTTCATAAAACTTAGTGGTAAAGGATAATTTATCAGAAAATGCCCCATTTACCATTATTCCTCGTGTGTTTGTGGTGTAGTTATCGGGCAAATCGGGTACTATCAAATATTCTAAGTTGAACAAAGGGTTAATTTCAGCATGAAATTTCCCGTCATTTATTAGCACAAAACTTTCGGATAATAATTTTCGCCAAAACCATTTTTTGGTATCAATAAGTTGGTGGTGTTCATGCGTTTGGAGGGTTGAATCGAACGCTTCGCTTACGTTCATTTTGTTTTTCAACAAGGGGCGAAATCCTGTATGATTATTTTTAGTCGATTGAAGTAATACTTTAGATAACTGGTTGTTTGTAGCATGATTAATAGGATAATATGCTGGTTGTGCATTTAGTTTAATTTGAAAACTGACTAGACACAAAAAAACAATAAATATTCGATAAGTCATCATGAAAAATAAAATTAGGATCTTCGACTCTTTTATGTTGCTCACGCACGAGTGAAAAAACTTTCTTAATCAAAGATTTATCAAATAATAATTATAAACTAAAATTTGTCCATTCTGCGAGTGAATGGACAAATTTAGAAATATTTATTCAAATTCTTATACGAAATTTTTCTTTATTTCATCGCAATACATAGATTTCAATTTTTTAAGTGCATCTAAATTTCGTTTTTCGTCGTAAATACGTACAATTTCGGTCAATCCATTTCGGCGGTACATGCCTCCTACGGCCGCATCAAAGTTATTATTTTCGATATTATTTTTAATCGTTTTGGTTATTTTTTCAAACATTTTCCAGTTCATGTAAGTAGGCATTTCAAGATAACCCATGTTTTTGTCTTCCAAATCCATAAAAACACCTTCTTCCACTTCCTCTGTCCAAAAATGTTTGAATACTTTGATTATTCCTTTGGTTTCCACCTTTTTGCTTTTTTTAAATTGAAACCCTTCTTCTTTGTATGCACTCTGTAATTCAATAATTTGATCCATTTTTTGTAGATCTTTGATGCGTACAGACGCATATTCGTCGTTGTGAATACTCAAATCGCAAAGCGCAGCATCAAAATCAAATGAAATGTATTTTTTGATATTTTTAGTTGCTCGATATACTTCTTCATTATGATAGCGGCGTTTGGTTATCAAATAAATATATTCGGGTGTTGCGCCAGCACCAGGTAAATCTTGTCCGTGATAGCCTGGATATGGGTTTTTATTTTCTAAAATAAACGTATTCGGGATGATGCTTTGATCGAATGTTTTTAGATACTCTTCTTTGGCGATATAACCAATCGTTTCAATTGAATTTTTATTTTCCATAGTTGTTTTTTATTTTTCAGAGTTAATGATCTGATAACTAAGAAGTTGCACGATTCACTAACAATGTTTAGTAATTCACCGTTTTAAAATCTTAGCTAAAGATACGTAATTTTCTGAAAAAAAACATATTTTCCGAAAAAAAAGATAAAAAACTCTTTTTCTAAAAGGACAGAGAAAATGAAATTTTTATTTGTTTACTCATAATTTATTGATTATAAACACTATCACATGAGTGCGTGAGCAACATTAAAAAGGACGAATATTTTTTTTTTTCTTAATAACTTACTTCTATATTTTTATCTAAAAGTTGCATTTACTAATTGAACTTTCGTCCGAGCTTTTTTGATGTTACTTACGCAATTCCATAAGGTCTTGAGCTTTTTTGCACATTTTCTATCTAATCCCATACAAATCGACCATATAGACAAGTAAGCAGTATGCAAAAAAAATAGTTTGTCGAACACGAAACCTTTTTTATTTCTGACACAAGTGATTTTATGGATAACAACAAGAGTTTTTTTTTATTGCAAGCCTATTTTTCACTTCACACAAAATTGATTTGCTAAAACAGAGTAATCTTATTAATTTTGCAGCAAGGTTTTCGACCTTTTTAATGTTGCTTCAGACTTCGTCTGTTTTGATATTTATTTTTGGATATTTTTTGACAAATTATCAATATAGATAAGTAAGTA
>JAOZTL010000160.1 GCA_029942205.1 Bacteroidales bacterium
GCATTTTGTATACGTGGTATTTTTAATTTCAATTCATCAATAAATTCTTTATCGCTCCAATCGGCATCTGGAATATAAAATTTATCAGCAATATAGACATACACATTTTCGCTACCCATCACTTGACTTTTTGCGTATTTATTAAACAAATGTACAAGCATAAAGCGAAATAATTCTTTTCCAGTTCGTGCATTTTCAATCAACATATCCACTTCTTTTATCAGAGAATCAGGATGTTGTGAAACTATTTTATCAATATACAAATCAATTTTGTTTTGATAAATAGGCGTTCGGAGTAAGCGTGGGTCAGAAACATCAAAATTATCAAAATAGTGAGCTTTGTAATAAAAATATTGCTTTGTTCGATCAGTAATCGTTTTAGGAATTTGTATTTGCTGTGTTGCTTTCAGAAATTGCACAAAAAACACATCCGAATGATTTTCTTGTAATTTTTTCAAATAAGCTTGAACTTCTTCGCTAATTTTCGTTATTTCAGCATCAATTTCTCCTTTTCTCGACGGGTTTTCAGCTTTCTCTGCTCGAAGATCTTTTGCTTTTTTATTTTGTTCAGCCAAAAGAAGCTGGTATGCAAAGAATATCGAATTTTCTTCTGATCCTTCTATTTTTGCATTTTTCAAAAAATCGGAGGTGTCATTTTCAAGGCTAAATTTTTGATCCTTATCCAGCATAATGTTAAAATACGATCCTGTTGGTAAAAATAAAAAATACATTCCGCCTGGCAAGTTTTTTTTTCCTTTAAAAACCCCTTCTCCTCTGTTATTCAGCACAATAGTATCGTCAGGAAATAATTGTTCATTAAAATGATGCCCCAAAATTAAGGTATCTTTTGATAAATTTTTAAATATTACTTTTATCTCATAGCCTTGTGCTAGCACTTGACTTCCCATAATTCCCATAAATAGAATAAGAGATAATATTTTTTTATACTGTTTCATATTTTAAATATTATAAGTTATTAATCTTCATCACTAATTTGCTAAAAACTATCTAAAAATAAATATCAAAACAAACGAAGTCTGTATATTCAATGTTCGTTAAGTTTCTGTATATATTTGATTTACAGTAAATTGAAAAGTATTGTTTGTTTAAGATAAGTCGTTGAAAATCTGTGTTTTAATTTGTAATTCATAATTCATAATTTAACGACGTGTTGTTAGTATAAATCGAATGAATAAGAATAAACGAAAAAAACAGCTCCAAAAGTATTTTTTTATAGTTATTAATTTTTAAACCTTTTTTTGAGCAGCAAGCAAGGTATTTTTTAATAACGACACAATCGTCATAGGTCCTACTCCACCAGGGACAGGCGTGATGTAGCTTGCTTTTTCTGCCACTTCATCAAATTTGACATCGCCTTTGAGTTTCCATCCCGATTTGGTTTTGTCCGATTTTACACGAGTCGTTCCCACGTCAATAATTACCGCTCCTTCTTTCACCATATCGGCGGTCAAAAATTCGGGTTTCCCTAGTGCAGCTATCACAATATCAGCCTGTTTACTTATTTCTTTAAGATTTTCGGTACGGCTGTGGCATACCGTTACGGTTGCATTACCAGTCGTTCTTTTTTGACTAAGCAAAATACTCATCGGGCGACCAACGATATTGCTGCGTCCGATGACCACGCAGTGTTTCCCGGAAGTCTCTATTTGATAGCGTGATAAAAGCTCAAGAATGCCGTTTGGTGTGGCAGAAACAAAAGCAGGCATACCCGCAACCATCCGTCCTACATTGGCAGGATGAAAACCATCTACGTCTTTTTTCGGATCAATGCATTCGATAACTTTTTCTTCTGAAATATGCTCAGGAATAGGTAGTTGCACGATTAATCCATCGATGTCGGCATTTTGATTTACTTCTTTTATTTTTTCGATTAATTCGTGCTCACTCACGCTGTCGGGAAAACGAATGAGTGTTGAGTCGAATCCTACTTGTTCACAGGCTTTTACTTTGTGCGCCACGTAGGTTTCGCTACCGCCATCGTTACCAACCAAAATAGCTGCCAAATGTGGCTTTTTACCGCCTTTTGCGAGTAATTCATGCACTTCTTGTGCTATTTCTTCTTTTATTTCTGACGAAATCTTTTTGCCATCAATTAATTTCATATCTTATTATATTTTAATAATCTATTTTATACTGAGATACTCTCATAATTATGAATTTAAAACGTTTCTTTTTCTATCTCTTTTCACTCATAAAATTATTCCATAACACAAACGATGGAAGAATTTGATGAATAAAAATAAACAAAAAATAATTCATTTTCTAAATCACAATTATAACAACAATTCAGTATATACAAAAATAAGATTATACGTTTGTTATTTTTTTCACAAACAAAGATAAGGCTTTCTGCTTGTATAGCCAGAGAAAATCTTTTTTTTAATAAAAATAATTGAAATGAAGGAATTTTATCGCATTCTTAAGTTTTGCCTTAATTTGTGCGAAACGGCGTTCGGAAGTATAAAAATGCAGAATATAGCATGGCAAGCCCTATTCCTAAATAAACAGGCATAAGCATACTTTTTGGAACTAATGTGCTGTGTCGTAACGTAGAGCCCCCAACGATCATCACTACAATCAGTATTTTATGTTTGCACTCATGAAATAAAAAAACACTTATTTTTTCATCAGGATACTGTTGAATGCGTTGGATATTGTTTATGGTCAATTTATGAAAAATGAGGTAAATCTTGATTGCTCCAATGAATAATGCAATAAATATGGCTAAAAGAATAGCATTTACTGTCATTAATTCTGTCCATTGGACAGCTCTATAAATCAGTGTAAATGACACCATTAACCAAATTAATCCAGTAATTAGAATCAGTATATTTTTATGAACTTTCAACATTTAAGTAAGTACTTGAACAAAATTAAGTTTCTAATTATTTCTTGCTAAACCATTGATTAAGAAAGCATTTCCACTCGTGCGTAAGCAACATCAAAGAAGGTCGAAGACCTTATTTTCGTATCAAAGCTAGGTAATATCTAAAGCTTGCTGTAAATAAAGCGAATCCAATTCCTATATACATTGGAGTCAGCAAGTATTTTGGAAAAAGCGAGGTGCTTCTCATAAAAATACCTAAACTGATCATGAATAGTATTAAAATGTAAGATTGCCATTTTTGGAAAGCCCAAATACAGACTTTCGTTGAGTAATGGTTAATACGTTGGATATTTTTATTTGCTAATCCAGAAAAACCAAAATAAGAAATCGCCGTTCCTAGCAATAAGCCACCAATTATAGCTAATATCAACAAATCAGACGATAGTAAATGAAACCATTTGCTTGCTATTCGCATGAGCATCAACCCAACTCCTGTCCATAAAATTCCTGCAATCAAGATGAGTGCTTTTTTATTTACTTTTGGCATTTTTTAAAATTAGTGATGGACAAAATTAAGTTTCTAATTATTTCTTGATAAACCATTGACAAAGAAAGTTTTTCCACTAGTGCGTAAGCAACATCAAAAAGTTCGAAGAGTTTAATAATAAATGGAACCTAAGATGATTATTGTCATTGCTAAAATCATGTTTATGGATGCTATTTTAAAGAGTCGGAAATTCATTTTATCAGAAGGATAAACAATTCCAACAATAGCAAAACCAGTGGCAATTGTAGCCAAAACGATTAAAACTCGAATAAATCCCCACGTAATACCTAAAGAAAATGCACCTATAGAAAAAGCAACTGCCGAAACAATGGTAGAAACAGCAATAATAAGCTGTGTGTTTTTAAATCCATATTTGGAAGCAAATGTAGGTATACTGGCATTATTATAATCTTCAAAATACCGCATATTAAATGTCATAATGTGTGTTGGAATCCAAAAAAGAATGGCCATTGCCAAGAAAACTCCTACAAGATCGATTTCACCAATTCCAAGAACTCGTCCTGCAAGAATTGGCATTCCGCCAGAAATTCCTCCCCAAACGATAGACCATGCCGAACGCTGCTTTAGCCAAACGGTATAGATTACAAAATCAATGAAAAGCCCTGCAAAAACGACTAATCCAAAGAGTGGCATTATCCAAAAACCAATACCTAATCCAATAATATTTAAGATTGTTCCCAAAATAATCGCTTCTTTCACGGATACTTTGCCCGCAGGAATTGGGCGATTTTTGGTTCTATTCATTTTAGCATCAATCTTATGATCGTAGGCCATATTATAAATAGTAGTACCACTGATAGCTAAAAATAAGCTTGTTATGAGTCCTAAAGTCAGTTCCCAACTGGTGTATGGGCAGCGTGAGCTAATAAATCCTGTAATTCCTGTAAGTAGCAATAAAAAAGTCTGTAAACTTTTTATTAATTGCCAGTAAGATTTGAATTTTGATTTGATAAGAGTAAACATATATTTTTTTATTAAGGCATAACAAACTAAGATCCATTATAAATTTAAGGATAAAACACTGTTATTCTTTAATTTAACTGGATTTTATTTGATTAACAGAAATGAAACCGTTAGTAAAAAAAAACACTTGTAGTGGATTCACTACAAGTGTTTTTAACAAGGGAATGTTAATTTTCGGGATTAATTTCAACTTCTTCTACTAACGTAGAATCGGTAACAATTGCTTCGGTAGTAGCTTCCAATACTTTTACGTCTCTAGCGCATCTAAAACCTAGATTGATGCTGTTATGGCTAGGACCTGCACTATTACGAGCCCATACAAATAAATTGTATTCATAATTTGTAAAACTTCCACCTTTCATGTAGCGATAATGTACGTTAGCATAATCATCACCAACCCATTGCCATGCATTTCCACCCATGTCATATAATCCATAAGGGCTTCTGTTGTCTTCGGTTTCAAAATCGCCATAAGTTTTACCATTATAGTAACCTACAGGTGTTGTTCTTGCAACATTTCCACCTACAACTCTTTGTAATGCAGTTTTACCACTTCCGAAATTGGTTATATTACTACTGATTTCATCACCCCAAGCATAAGCTCTAGTGTCTTCATGTCCTCTAGCAGCTTTTTCCCATTCACGCTCTGTTGGTAAACGATAACCATAAAATTCGGCATAAGAATTAGCACCAAACCAAGTTACATTTATAACAGGGTGATTATCAAAACCTTCGTCCACAACAAATGCATTATCAACGAGACTAATATGCGTGCCTGCCTTAGATAAAGGCATTTGCAGTTTTTCGCCAGCAGGAATTTCTTCTTCGTGCAAATATTCATCAAATGGCTCACCTTTATAATCACCCATTATGCTGTCTTCGTGTATTTTAATCGTCCCTTTTGCAAGAGCTTCGGTTAAATACTTAGCATATTGAGCATTTGTTACGTGAGTAAGCATCATTTCATAATCATAATCAATTTCATCTTCATGAAAAATCATTTTTGAGTTAAAAGTTCCAGCAGGTATAGTTATCCAGCTATCTGCATCAACACCAGTTTCGATAACTGCTGTTGTCTCATTCACTACTATTTCAGTGTTACATGCTATTGTTCCCAATAAAATGAAAGCTATATATATCAACTTTTTCATTTTGAACCTCCTTCGCTATTAAATGAATCACGTTCGATATTTAGTACAGGATCTGAAGTTCTTTCAAGATCTAATTCTTGATTTTTAGACTCTTCTGTCCATAATCCGTTCTTTTTAGACAAGTCAAATAAACGCCATAACAAGAAAACAAACATCATTATCAAAATTGCACCTAATCCAAAGTCTGCAAGTAACATTGTCGTGTCCATAAGTCCTTGTTGAGCTGCCTCATCTTCAACAAATAATCTCTTCATAGAGAAAATAGTCATCGAAGCAAAAGCAATATCAGATCCGATGATTAATATCCAACCAAACCACTTACGAACTTTACCTTTTAAACCAGAAATATCAACATAATACATAATAATAATAGTTGCAATAAGTGCAGCTAAAATGTGCCAGTGTCCTGTAAGCGTTATTCTCTCTTCACGAGCTGGCCATACACGGAAAATTTCATCAAGTTTAATAGCCATAAAGATTCCGATACCACTTACTGTAAAGTTCATGAATACCATTTGCCAGAATGGTCCAAATTTGATTGGATCGTTCAATAAAGCAGCAAATTTCTGGAAGAAAGTTGGATTTTCGATTCCCAATTCTTCGATTCTTTCTTTAATCAATTTTTTCCAACTGAAAATCACCAATAAAAGAGCTGAAAACATTACGAATACAGATCCAACATAAATGAACGTATGTGCGTGATGTGTCCATACTACAGACCAGACACCAAAACTAATTACGATAGTACCAAAAATCATAGTTGGCATAGCAATTTTATGGAAAATACCTTTAAAGTTCATCCAACGACCAACGATTAAAGTAATTGCAACCGCTACAAGCGTAAGCATAATATGCAAGTGACCAATAATAGCTTTTTGTAACGCCGATTTATTAGGATCACGAATTAAGTCTTCAGCTAAGAAAGTTTCGTGCCCGTTTGCCCAGAATGAACCAGTTACAGCACCGAAACCCGCAGAAATAAGCATTGCAACAGCCATAATAAAGAAAGCCATACGCTCCATATCTACACCTTTTTTGGTGTGAGAGTAATCTTTATCAGTTACATAATATTCTTTTCTCCAAGGATTTAAAGCAATTGTAAGCATTAATCCAGCAAAGAAAACAAGTGATTGTCCTACAAGGAATAATCCGTGTAGAGAGAAATTGTGTCCCCAATATGCAAAACCTAAACCTGCAACAATTGCTAGAATATAACCAAAAGTAATAATCGCATTTATGTTTCTTTGTTCGTGTTTACGCATTGGAATAATCGAAGTCATCATGTAAACTTCAATTGCCACTACAGACATTGCAATGGTGTGATAGAGCATAATAATACGCCCTGCTCGTTCGGCTGGATTCAAATCCATACCTAAAATACCTACTGTTAAATCTCTTATACCCCATTCAACCATTGGACCTGATAATGTTCCAAAAACGCCTGTAATTAAAGCAATTAATGAAATAGCAACCAGTATTAACA
>JAOZTL010000161.1:0-4865 GCA_029942205.1 Bacteroidales bacterium
CGGTGGTGTGAGAGGTGTACTGGCTACCATTTGGTAGTCAGCCATCTACTCGATTATAAGCATTTTTTTAAGGTTCTGTTCGTTCTCTCATTTTTTTATCAATCGTTACTCAAAGGTATTGTAAATTTAAAATCACTTCCTTTACCGAATTCACTTTCTACCCATATTTTACCGCCGTGTTTTTCTATAAATTCTTTGCATAATATTAAGCCAAGCCCCGTTCCTGTTTCATTTTCTGTTCCGGTTGTTGATACTTTTTCGCTAATGTTAAATATTTTCTACAAATTTTTTGTTATCAATTCCGACACCTGTATCTGTTATTGAAATAGTTATATTATTTTCGTTTTGTTCAGTATTTATTTTAATTACTCCATTTGGATGAGTATATTTTATGGCATTAGAAATTAGATTTCTTAATACTACGGCAATCATGTTTTTATCTACATAAATTAATTCATTTTCAGAAACTGCCTCTACAATTTGAATATTTTTTTTATCTGCCTGCCCTTGAAGGTCAGATAAGGTTTCAAATAATAGGATTTTTAAATGTGATTTTTCGGGTAAATATTCAATTCCACCTAATTGTGAGCGAGACCAAGTCAATAAATTTTCTAATAATTTAAAGGTTTTATTAGCACTGATATTCACTAATTTAATCATTTCATCTCGTTTTTCGTCATCATATTCTCTATGATTTTCTACGAGAATATTAGAAAAACCTAATATCGCATTAAACGGACTTCGCAAATCATGTGCTATTATTGAGAAGAATTTATCTTTGGTTGCATTTGCTTTTTTTAACGATTGCTCAGAATTTTTCAATTCGTGCTCGGACTTTTTTCGTTCTGTAATTTTTGATATTCTTTCGGCATAAGCATCTATAAGTTTTTGTTCATGTATTTCAATAAACGGCAAACTATAGGTATAGCAAACAACTAATCTGCCTATTTGCTTTTTAAAAACATTAATTTCGGCAGATAAATATTCTTTGTATTTTGAAAGATTACAGTTTTCAATGTTACTGTATTTCACATTATCTACCTCAAGCAAAACACACACGTTATCAGGAAATTGCATACTTATAGGAACAATTTTGTTTACAAATTCATTATAAATATCATGAAGGTTTTCATGTTTTTCAGTTAATACTCCTAATGAATATATTCCAGTCAATTCTTTAACTCTTTCGGTTAGCTTAACTTTACTTTTCCTTAATGTCTCTTTGTCTTTTTTTGCAGTTTGCCATAACCGCATCAGCACTATGAGCATTCCGCCCAATATTACGACAAATCCGACGGCCGTCATAAGGAATCCTTGTGTCTGCCTTTGTAGCTTAGCTGAGGTTTGTTTAGTTTCGGTGATATCTAAAACCGCACAAACAGATCCCCTGACTTGACCATTCTCGTCGAAGAGCGGTACAGCGTTGCCGATGGCATTTATTCGGCTTCCATCTGGAAGCACAGAGGTAAATTCCATATTAAGCACTGGTTTTCTGGTTGCAATAGATAATTGCATCGGCATTTCTTCGGGTTGCAATTCTGTCCCATCAAGTTTCAAATGAAGGATTTTAGGTGCTTGCCCCTTCTTTGCAAGGGTCTGAGACAGATTAGTATCGCTGGGCAAGCCGAACATCTTGGAGACATAATAGTTGCCAGTCATGATACGACATTCAGGATCTGTTAATCCATACCAGCGCAGGAATGGCGTCCAATAATGATGATAATTCCTCATTCCGTTGGCGAAGCTTCTCCTCCGATAAATCCTGTGCATGCACAAGCCCTGAGAACAGGAAGATTAACAAAAAAAAACAGAATTTTAAAACTTTGATAAAAGGTTTAGCAGTTGCGATGGAGCAATCCTGCAACGACTGGATCAATGGTTTTCCATCGGGTAACAATTCGACCACTTTGTTATGCGAATTGCCCCATACCTAATTGCCGCTTTTGTGTGGTTGTCTGAATTCAGTCTCGTAATAATCATGTTTATCCGAAAAGACTTGTTCATATAATTTAAATTCCTTTATCATTTTTCTAATCCTTCAAATGTTGGTTTATCTGTCATCTAATTATAAGTTTTGATTTCTTATAACGAATACGTATATGGTGGCGGTCAGTTATTTTGTGTATTTTGTGCAGCAAAGCGGAACAAAAAAATACAAAATAACTGGCTGACATCCAACAAAATGTGTGTGCCTTGAATGGTGAAGATAATCAAATAAATTTAAAAGTTACAATTTATGTAGGAAAAAAAAGTTGTCAAGTCCTAAAATTAGTTTACACTTTTAGAGTTAATCCTGCAATAAATTTACAGAAGCAATATCTTTCATTTTATTGTAAACATATTTTAGGACAAGATACTTAGATTTAAGTAAAAAAACATCAAAAAGATCGCAGATCTTAATGGAAAAATAAATAAGCAATAACGATAGCTGCAATGATGCCAGCAAAATCGGCAATTAAACCTGCTGTTACCGCATAGCGAGTGTTCTTTATTCCTACCGAACCAAAATAAACCGCAAGAATATAGAACGTGGTATCGGTTGCTCCTTGTACCGTAGATGCTACACGCCCGACAAATGAATCAGCACCATAAGTATTCATGGCATCCACCATCATGCCTCGTGCGCCGCTACCGCTTAGGGGTTTCATCAGGGCGGTTGGTAAAGCTCCTATAAAATCAATATCGATATGCATCCAAACGAAAAGTATCGAAATACCTTCTATCAGTAAATCCATGGCTCCACTAGCTCGAAAAACACCAATAGCTACAAGTATGGCTACTAAATAAGGGATAATCTTTATTGCAATCTCAAAGCCTTCTTTTGCTCCTTCAATAAAACTTTCGTACACGTTTACTCGCTTTATGGCTGCTAGTGTGATAAAAGAAATAATGATACTGAATAGAATGAAATTACTTACTAAGGTGGAGATTTCTGCAATTTTTTCTTGAGGTAAGCCCGAAAAATACCAAATAATGGCAACAATGACAGCAGTTAATCCGCCTAAATAACCAATGATAACACGATCGAATAAGTTGATTTTTTGGTATAAAGAAACGGTAATCAATCCCGTAATGGTCGAAAAATAAGTAGCCAAAAGTATGGGAATGAATATGTCTGAAGGATTGACTGCGCCTAGCTGTGTGCGGTACACCATTACGCTGATAGGGATAAGAGTAAGCCCAGAAGTGTTGAGAACCAAAAACATGATTTGAGCATTGCTAGCCGTGTCCTTTTCTTTGTTTACGGTTTGCATTTCTTTCATTGCTTTTAGCCCCATGGGAGTGGCTGCATTGTCGAGCCCAAGCATGTTGGCGGCTACGTTCATCATGATAGAACCGACAGCTGGGTGATCTTTTGGTAACTCAGGAAATAGTTTACGAAAAAAAGGACCTATTAGCCAAGAAAAAATCTTGATGATGCCGCCTTTTTCACCTATTCGCATCAGACCGAGCCAGAGGGTGAGTACGCCAGTAAGCCCCAGAGAAATCTCGAAACCTGTTTTCGACATATCGAATGTGGCTGCTACCATTTCCGAGAATACTTGGGTGTCGCCCAAAAAAATGACTTTGCCTAATGCAATGATGAATGCAATTAGAAAAAATCCGATCCAAATGTAATTTAATGCCATTTTGTTAAGATTGAAAGAATATGTGTGTGTGTAATTCTTGCTAAAATAACAAATAAAAACTCAAATAGCAAAATAAAAAAAGAAGCGACATGCGTGCCGCTTCTTTTTTCAAGGTTTTAGACCTTTTTCTATCGTCTAACAAAAGATCGAAGACCTTAATTCATTGCTAGAAATAAGTGGTTATTTACTTGCTGAACCAAGTTTAGTGGTGCATCGTTTCGTTTGTACATTTCTAGTTCCCAAACTCGAATGCGATACGAATACTCGCTTTTTACTTTCGTGCCATTAGGTTTGGTGTAATAGCACCATTTTAGTATTTCATTGTCAATTGGTTGATGATTATTTACCATTTGACGTAAATTACTCCGCATAAAGCGACCTACTCCTTTGGCAAAAATAAAATGCGCAACGGCTATTTTTTTATTTCCTGTCAAGTCTGTTAAGCGTTCGGCTGCTCGTATGGCTTTATTAAAGTCTTTACGTAATAAGCGATCTGCTTCTTGTTGAGTGATTTGTGCGGGAAAGCTATCTGTTTTTAATACCACGTGACCGTAGCCGATGGTTTTGTGTCCAGCAGGACAACTATACGCTTTTACGTTTGCAAATCCTTCGTGTTTTTTGATTTCGGCGATGGCTTATTCATAATATTGATTCCATTGCTTACTTTCTGATTCTTGATTGGCTGTATTTTGCTCCGTTTTTCTAATTTCTATCGGAGTATTTTCATCTAAATTATCTAAGCCTAAAATAGAAAATATAAAGCTAAGTTTCAGAGATACAAGCACTAATGATACTACTTTCATATAAAAATATTCGTTTAACAAAAGGGCTGCAAACATACAACTTTTCAGATGTCTGGCAATACTTTTTTGACGAATGATACTTTTATTAACATAGTTTAACAAATTACTACATGCTTGATAGTCAATAAATCAACATTAATGAAAATAAAAGTTATTATACATGCATAGTATTTTTTAATATTTATTATTTCTCTATTTATGAGTGTTAATCAAGTGATTATTATAGATATTTAGATAAAAAATCCATTAATGCCTGTCTTTTGACTGGTTTGGATAAGTATTCATCGCAACCATGATCCAATGATTTTTCACGTTCGCCTGATAAGGCGTATGCTGTTTGGGCAATAATTGGTAAATTTGGGCGATCTTTTTTGATGTGTTCGGTAGCGGTGTAGCCGTCCATGCGAGGAAGTTTGATGTCCATCACCACCAA
>JAOZTL010000161.1:4875-7010 GCA_029942205.1 Bacteroidales bacterium
GGATTTTTGCGACAGGTCTCTACCGCTTGATAGCCATCGGTAACATGAAGTAATTTCACTTTTGTTTTTCGTAAAATCTCTTGTATATAATAGTAGTTCATGTCTTCGTCTTCGGCTACTAGAATTACTTTGTCCGACCAGTCGTTGCTACTTATTGTTTCTGTTTTTTCTATTGTATCAAATATCACAAGCGGCTTGTATGGAATGGTGAAATAGAACGTAGTGCCTTTGCCTAATTCCGATTCCGTCCAGATTTTTCCGTCCAGAATCTCGATAAGGGCTTGCGAGATGGAAAGCCCTAAACCTGTGCCGCCGTATAGGTAGGCATCTCCTTGATCGACTTGTCGGAATCGCTCAAAAATAATTTCTTTATTTTCATTATCAATACCAATACCTGTATCTTTTACATAGAATTGAAGCATGTTGTCTTTGCTCGAATAGCCAAATTCGATAAATCCTTTGTGTGTAAATTTCAGTGCATTACCTAGTAGGTTGGTTAATATTTGATACAGTTTGGCTTCGTCGCCTTTTATTTGGCTGTGTTTATTGTCGTGTCCATTGCGTATGAATAAATCGAGGCTACGCTGATTGACCATCGGTGAAAAGAATGAAAACAGGCGTTTCATCATTTCATTTAGGTCAAATTCTCGTTCGAGAATATCCATTTGTCCTGCTTCTATTTTGGAGATGTCTACTAAATTATTGATGATAGACAATAGTTGCTGGGAGCTATTATGGATGATTTGAATGTATTCACTTTGTTCGCTTCTTGTTAGTTCGGGGTCGAGTAACATTTCAGAGAAGCCAAGTATACCATTCATTGGTGTGCGTATTTCGTGCGACATGTTGGCTAAAAAGGAGGATTTCAGCTGGTCGCTTTCTTCTGCTCTTTTGCGAGCAAGAATCAAATCTTTCTCTATTGCCAGGCGATTGGTTATGTCTAAAATAATTAAGTATGAATAATTTTGCTTATCTTTAGAAAAATAACCTGTAAATATTTCTACATTTTTTTTGCTTCCGTCGGCTAAGGTATGGATGCTGGAATAGGATTTACTGATGTCGTCGCTAAGTAATCTCGATTGCAACTCCGAGTGTTGATTGGAATCAATAAAACTCAGTACTTGCTTGGTGAGTTCGGGGCGAGAGTAGCCATAATAATCACAAGCAGCTTGGTTAGCATCCAAAATTGCGAGGCTTTCGAGGTCTACTAAAAGCATAGAAGCTCGGTTTTTTAGAAAAAAACCTTCGTAATGTGCTTCATTATCTTTTCTTATTTTTTCTATGTTTTTTTTGTAACTGATGTCCCGAATATTCCATAGCCTACCGCCAAAGGTAGAAATAGGAGAGGAGTGAAACTCATACACTTGCCCTGTTTTTAGGTACAAGGAATCCACCATTATGCTTGGTTTGTAGTAAGCTTCGTTAATGACACCAAGGAAATCTTTTTGATTGTCAAGTAACGATTGGATGTGATAAGTTAATTCTACTGCATTTTTAAATTGATCCATTTGGGCACTTTCTAGCTGCCACATGCTTAGAAAAAGCGTGTTGTAGTATAGAATGCTTTTGTCTTTATCGACTACTAAAATAGCATTATCCGTAGAATTAAGAATATTATTCAATAATTTATTTTGAACCTCAGAGCTAAAGTGATGCAGACGTGATGCTGTAAATATGTCGTTATTGGATTTTAAGTAGGTGTTTTCCTTCTCTAAATTAACAACTTGCTGCTTTAGTTCATCGTATGTTGGGTTTTGTTCCATAATAGTTGCATTCTCAGACTTCGTCTGTCTTAATTATTTTAGACCTGTTTTATATTGTTTACATATCTATATAAAATACATGTAATCAGTAAATTATGAGTAAATAAATATCCAATTAGTCTTGTTTACTTACTTAGTTTAAGCAAATTATTATATTGTATGATAAAATGTATTAAGGTTTTTGATCTATTTTAATGTTATTTATGCACTTGTGAAAAAAACTGTTATAATCAATGAGTCTGGTCTAAAAAGACCTGTCAGGTTTGGTTTAGCAAAAAGTAATTATTTTAAATAGCTTATTTATAGTTAATTAATAAAACCTGGCAGGTCTGATATTTGCAAAATGAACCGTTTTAGACTGGACTCATCAAT
>JAOZTL010000162.1 GCA_029942205.1 Bacteroidales bacterium
TCCCAAATCACCGCCACAAAGACGTACAATGCGGTAAGGCAATTCTAGTTTCTGCACCAGTGATTCCACGTAAGCAACCATCGCATCCAGCGTTTCGTAAGATTTTTCGGGATGTTGTATTTGTACAACTTCCACTTTATCAAATTGATGCAAGCGGTTCAATCCACGAACGTCTTTGCCATACGAGCCTGCTTCGCGGCGGAAACATGGCGTGTAAGCCGTATTTTTTATTGGAAAATCATTTACTTCCAAAATGACATCTCTATAAATATTGGTAACAGGAACTTCGGCTGTCGGGATTAAATATAAGTTATCAACACCAACGTGATACATTTGTCCTTCTTTGTCTGGCAATTGTCCTGTTCCGTAGCCCGAGTCTTGATTAACCAACAATGGGGGCATAATTTCGGTATAGCCAGCATCACGTGCTTGATCCAAAAAGAATGAAATGAGAGCACGTTGTAATCTTGCGCCTTTACCTTTATAAACAGGGAAACCTGCGCCTGTTAATTTATTGCCCAATTCAAAATCAATGATGTCGTATTCTTTTGCCAAATCCCAATGAGGAAATACTTTTGAAGTAAAAGAAGGCATTTCGCCTCCCGAACGAATTTCTTCGTTATCCGCATCCGTTTTTCCCGATGGAACTGATGCGTGAGGCAAGTTTGGTATTTGCAACAATAAGCCTAATAATTCTTCTTCTTTTTGCGCCAAGTCTTGCGATAGCATTTTCGATTCTTCTTTTAAGTCGCTCGTTTTGCTTTTGGCGGCATTGGCTTCTGCTATTTGTTTGTTTTTGAATAGGATACCAATTTCTTTCGAGATGTTATTCATCTCGGATTGTATCGCCTGAAGCTTGCTTTGAATTGCTTTCTTTTGATCGTCTGTTTCGATCACTTTGTTTAGGCGTGAAGTTACGTCAATATTTCGTACTTCCATTCTTTTTGCAATCATCGTCTGATTGTCTCGTATGAATTTTATTGTGAGCATAATAAAATTTTTAGAACTATGTGCGTGCTATTTTATAAGAACTAATGTTTAGACGTAACTGAATGTGTTTTACGATAGTCCTTAATTATTTATTGTAACAAAAAATCTCCTAAGCACATCGAGTTCTTAGGAGATTCGTTCATTTTTTGTAAGAAAAAGAGATTAAGCCTCTGCTACAACTTCGTCAGGAATAATGCTAACAAAAGATCTATTTTTCATTCCTTTTTTAAAATTGACAGTGCCAGAAACCAATGCAAATAATGTGTGGTCTTTTCCTAAACCTATATTTTCTCCTGGGTGGTGTACTGTTCCTCGTTGGCGAACGATAATGTTTCCTGCTTTTGCATGTTGGCCGCCATATATTTTTACGCCTAATCGTTTACTTTCCGATTCTCTTCCGTTCTTCGAACTACCAGCTCCTTTTTTATGTGCCATTTTCTTGTTTTTTTAATATTGAGTACTCGTACTAAAATTACTCCTGAACTCGATAGCTATGAGAAATAATTTTTGTTGTAATAATCGTTTGAAGACTTTTATTAATACTTAAAGAGTAATGTCTTCGATTTGAACTTGTGTCAAATATTGACGATGTCCATTTTTTTTCTTGTAACCTTTTCTTCTTTTCTTCTTGAAAACAATTACTTTATCGCCTTTTAGGTGAGAAACGATTTTTCCTGTGATTTTTGCTCCTTCTACTATTGGTGCTCCTACAGAAATTGTTCCTTCATTGTCTACTAAAAGTACTTTGTCAAATTCTACTTGCTCGCCTTCTGCTTGTGGAAGTCTGTGAACAAATACTTTTGATTCTTTTGCAACTTTGAATTGTTGCCCTGCTATTTCTACTATTGCGTACATTTTTTCTTTTTTAAATTAGTAGAGGTGGTAATAGTCAAATATTATCTGGCTTATTAGCTCTTGTTTACCTCCCGCAAAACTTTGAAGCTGCAAAAGTAGGAAATCTTTATTTGCTAAACAAGTCTTTTTGCTTTAATTTGATAAATAAAAAAGAGCCTCCTGCGAAGCTCTTTTTTTGTTTTTAGAGATGCGATAGCTATCTCTCCAGCTTAAGTGTATAATTAAACGATACTTTTTTATTTTGAAATTACTTATAAATTCTTGATTACAAAATATTTGCACTAGTGTGTAAGCAATATCAAATAGCACGAAGTGCTTACATCTCGTTTAGATCATAATCT
This sequence comes from Bacteroidales bacterium, assembly GCA_029942205.1. Taxonomy (GTDB): domain Bacteria; phylum Bacteroidota; class Bacteroidia; order Bacteroidales; family JAOZTL01; genus JAOZTL01. Next base: position 2,187 of record JAOZTL010000162.1, read on the forward strand.
ACTTGTAAACCGTTGAATGTTACGGTGATTTTACCACATTCGCCTGTTTTGAACGTTATAGAAGTAATGTTGTCGCCTTCAGTAGTTGTAATGTTTCCTGAATCGAACCATTTGCAACCTTTTAATTTAATCAAATCAACTGCTGTACGAGTAAAATCAACACCTTCTGCGTTTGTTCCTGTTACTGTTCTGTTAATTTTGAACTGGAAAGGAGCTTCGGATATAATTACTACTGTTCCTGCTGATGACCAAGTCATTGTACCACCTTCGGCAAATGTAAGCGTGTTGTTTGTAAATGCTTCGGTAATCGTGTTGTCAGCTGTACGTGCATAAGTACGAGTTCCGTTAAGTACATTACCGTCAAACGAGTAATTGTCAAAAGTAACAGTTAATGTAGTACTTATTGTACGGAATAAACCTGATAATGCAAAAATGACTTTTCCTTTACGCTTGATTCCATCGTTTAATTCAGGATCTACTACGCCCTCTGTTCCGTAATCTACGGTAAGTGTTAAGCCATTCCAACTAGAGTTAGGAAATGTTGTCGTTGCTTTGCCGCTTGTACCTGCATAGCTGTTCATGATAGCAAATACATCGCCATCAGCACCTTCTGCTTTTGCATCTTGCGCTAGAGTCTCTTCGTTTAGATCTTCTACTGAATCTAAGTTTAGCTCATCACATGAATAGCCAATCATCCCGATTGCTACGAATAAGAAAATAATTTTAAACCAATTTGTCTTCATAATTTTTTGATTTTAAGTGTTTGTTTTTTAGCGTAACGCTTTTATTATATGAAAAATTGTATGTGCTTAATGTTATTATTAATTATAAAATAAAGACAACAAAACAGTAGTAATGGTTGCATCTGCATTTTTGTTACAAGAAAAAGGAATTTATTCAAAAAAATAAGATGTAGATTTTAATTAATTATCAATATTTTTTATGAAATAACTACCCGATTTTACTTAATCGGTGGAGCATCGCAATATCGTTGATGGTGATTTGTTTTCCTTTAACTTGGATGATTTTGTCGGCTTTTAATTCGTGTAGTAATTTGAGCATACTTTCGATCGACATGCCAGACAGCTCTGCAATATCACGGCGTGTGAGGTATTTATAAATGTTTTCTTCTTGAAAAATAGACGAATTTAGATACAATAAGGATGCTGCCAACCTACCAGGCATGTTCTTTGTCCCAAGGATGGAGAATTTGTTGTACTGAAATCGATAATCGTTGCTATACCAGTCGATAACCAGAGAACCTACGTTGGGGTTTTGAGAAATTAATTGATTGACCGCTTCTTTTTTGATGATGCATAGCTCTGCATTCTTGATGGCCACGGTGGAATATGGATAATAATCCTCTTTGCTAATGGCAGAAAATCCAATGAATTGACCAGAGCCAATGAAGCGAATGATTAGTTTTTTATCTCTAAAGCCCTCTACTTCGGCTTTGACGAGTCCTTTTTTTAGATAAATAATATGAGAAACGAATGTATCTTGCTTAAATATGGATTCGCCTTTTTTGTAAGATATGCTACGTTGGTTGGCGATGAGAAGTTTTAGTTCGTCGGCACTTAGTGTGTGGCGATTAAAGCAGTCGAAAACACAGTTAGAACAGTCTGCTGATGTGTCGTAGTTGTTCATAAAAAGATTGAATATAAAAACGAAACGGATTAACCAAAAGTAGTCCTTTTTTGTGTATAATCAAAATCGAAATTAATTGTTTTTCTTATTCTTTTTTATTAGCTTGCGTTTTAGTTTCGGATAGCAAGTGATTTGTGTTTATCCCATTAAATAAATTGAGCATTTTATATTAAAGTTATGGCATTATTTACTATTCTTATTGTAGAAGACAGTGAAACGAGTGGATTACTTATTCAGTCATTGTTTGAAGAAACAGGACGTTACAAAGCAAATATAGCAATGACTGGAACTAAAGCATTGCATTTTGTGAAAAAAGAGATTCCTAACCTGATTTTACTGGATATTATGTTACCTGATATAGACGGATACACCATTCTCAAACGATTGAAGATGAATCATACGACAAAGAATATTCCTGTGATAATGGTGAGTGCAAAGAATCGCACAGCAGATATTGAAAAAGCAATGAAACTTGGTGCGATAGATTACATCGTGAAGCCAATTGGAGTCAATAATCTCTTTGCACGTGTAGAAACGTTTAGGCTATCTGCCGAAAACGAGTGATTTTATCAAAATAAGATCTAATTATCAATTATTTATATTCAATTATAATTATTAAAATAGTAATAAAATGCAAGATATAGAACAATATAACTTTACAAATAAGAAAGCTATCGTACGTGTAGATTTTAATGTACCACTTAATGCCGAGTTTCAGATAACAGACGATACACGCATACAAGCAGCATTGCCCACCATTCGGAAAATAATCGAAAAAGGTGGGAGTGTTATACTTATGTCACACTTGGGACGACCAAAGAATGGAGCAGAAGATAAGTTTTCTTTAAAGCATTTGGTCGGATACTTGTCCGATTTGCTTGAGCAAAGCGTGAAATTTGCAACGGATTGTATCGGGGAAGTAGCTCAGAAAGCAGTAACAGAGCTCAATGCTGGCGAAGTGCTATTGTTAGAAAACTTACGCTTTTATAAAGAAGAGACCACTGGCGATAAAGAATTTGCTAAGAAACTGGCAAATTTGGCCGACGTGTACGTGAACGATGCTTTCGGGACAGCACACCGTGCACATGCTTCGACCACAGTTATTGCCGATTACTTTAAAAATGACAAAATGTTTGGCTTCTTGATCGAGAATGAGCTGAAAAGTATCGATAAAGTACTGCAATCGGCACAAAAACCATTTACTGCAATTATGGGAGGAGCAAAAGTTTCATCGAAAATAACCATTATTAAAGAACTTCTCTCCAAAGTGGATAACTTGATTATTGGTGGCGGAATGACTTATACCTTTGTGAAAGCTGCTGGCGGACAGATTGGTGCATCGCTAGTGGAAGACGATAAGCTGCATTTGGCTGCCGAAGTGGTAGAATTGGCAAAGGCTAAAAACGTGAAGCTCTATCTGCCTGTGGATGGCATCAATGCCGATAAATTTGATAAGGACGCACAAACAGAATATACCGCTATCGGTGAAGTTTCGGATGGCTGGATGGGATTAGACATTGGCGAAAAAACTGCCGAATTATTTGCCGAAGTGATTGAGAACTCAGCCTCGATACTATGGAATGGTCCCATGGGTGTGTTTGAGATGGAAAAGTTTGAGAACGGAACAAAACGCATTGCTCAAGCGGTGGCAAGTGCTACACAAAAAGGTGCTTTCTCGATGATTGGCGGTGGCGATTCGGTAGCAGCAATCAAGAAATATAACTTTGGCGATCAAGTGAGCTATGTTTCTACTGGTGGCGGAGCTTTGCTAGAGTATATGGAAGGAAAAGAATTACCTGGAATAAAAGCTATTCGGGGATAAAGATAGAGGTAGAAGTCTTTAATATTATATGAAATGTCGATAAAAGTAGAAAACGTAACCAAATTATACGGAAAACAAAAAGCACTAGACGATATTAGCTTTGAGATACAGACTGGTGAGATTGTCGGGTTTCTTGGTCCCAATGGCGCAGGGAAATCTACCATGATGAAAATCATTACTGGCTTTATTCCCCAAAACAGCGGGGAAATACTGGTGAACGGCTTGGAGACATTGGAGCATTCGTTATCAGTACGGAGGCAAATTGGATACTTACCCGAGCACAATCCACTGTATCTCAATATGTACGTGAAGGAACAGCTCGAATTTACGGCTGGAATTTACAAACTTGGCAAACAAACGGCTTCGAGTATCAAAAACATTATTGCACGAACAGGCTTGCAGCGTGAGCAACACAAGAAGATAGGCGCACTATCCAAAGGCTATCGGCAGCGAGTGGGCTTGGCACAGGCATTGATTCACGACCCGAAGGTGCTTATTCTGGACGAACCCACCACCGGGCTCGATCCGAATCAGATTGTGGAGATTCGGAACTTGATTTCGGAAGTGGGACAATCAAAAACGGTTATGCTATCAACGCATATCATGCAAGAAGTAGAAGCCATTTGCAACAAAATCATTATTATTAATAATGGTAAGATTGTGGCAGACGATTCTGCCGAAAATCTGCATCGAACTGCCGAAGCGCAGCGGCAAATAGTATTGGTGGAGTTTGACAAGAAAGCGGATAAAGGCTTGATAGAAAACCTTGAAGGTGTAGAGAAAGTGGTCGAGTTGGATAATGGAAACTTATTGATAGAAAGTATGGACGATATTCGGGTGGCTATTTTTAACTTTGCGGTAGAGAATAAGCTTGCCGTACTATCCATGCAGAAACAGGAGAAGAGCCTCGAAGAGATTTTTCAAGATTTAACCCAATAGGCTAGGTCTTCCATAAGTTCAATTAGTAAATGCAACTTTTAGATAAAAATTAGAGCGGTAAATTATTAAGAAAAAATAGTTGGGAAATAACTTTTCCTATTGATAACAAAATTTTTACTCTAAAAAGTAAATAGATATTATTTCAAATCTATTACTTTTTAGAGAAGGAAATTTTGTTACTTTACCCCTTAAATTACCACAAATAAGTTGCAAATGAAACATATAACCATAGTGCAAAGATATGAAATATTTACCTATTTAAAGTGTGGAAAATCCATTAATTTTATAGGTCAAGCTAGGCTATAACAAGAGTTCCATCAGTAGGGAGATCAAACGTAATTCAACTAAAACAGGAAAATATAATCCTGAGCTTGAAACAACAATTTCTGATTTTGATGGTA
>JAOZTL010000163.1 GCA_029942205.1 Bacteroidales bacterium
ACCATCGTTGTTGCCGATGTTGGTCAGCATCAGATGATGACGGCTCGTTATTATAAATTCAAGCATTCACGTCATTTTATTACTTCAGGCGGTTTGGGGACGATGGGCTTTGGTTTGCCAGCAGCTTTTGGTGCAAACGTTGCGGTGCAGGACGTGCCCGTGATTTTATTTGTAGGTGATGGTGGTTTACAAATGACGATTCAGGAGTTGAGTACTTTAAAACGTTATCATGCTAATGTGAAAGTAGTGCTGTTGAATAATAATTTTTTAGGAATGGTGAGACAATGGCAACAACTTTTTAACGAAAAACGTTATTCGTTTACTTCTATGGATAATCCTGATTTGACAAAAATAGCCGAAGCTTATGGCTTAGAAACAGCAAAAGTAAATAAACGTGAAAATTTGGAATCGGCAGTAAATCAGATGCTTCAATCAAAAGATACATTCTTTTTGGAAGTAGAAATAGAGAAAGAAGATAATGTATTTCCGATGGTTCCGCCTAACGAAGTAGTGTCGAATATGCTTTTAGAGCCTACAAATAGTGAGAAAAAATAATATGGAAGAGAAGAAAAATTTCACAATATCTGTTGTAACAGAAAATAATATTGGTTTATTAAACCATGTTACGATTGTTTTTACACGTCGAAAACAAAATATTTTAAGTATTACGGCATCAGAGTCTAAAATAAAGGATATTTATACGTATACAATTGTCGTGAAAACAGAGAAAAACCTGATTGATAAAATTGCAAAACAATTGCAAAAAATCGTCGGTGTGCATAAAGTTTTTGTTTATGAAGACAAGGATATTATATATCAAGAAATAGCATTGTATAAAATATCTACAAAAATAAGAAAAGAAGGCTTTCATTTAGAAGATATAATTCGGAAGCAACATGCTCGAATTTTGGGAATAGAGGAAGATTATATTTTGATCGAAAAGACAGGGCATAAAGACGAAACCGAAGAATTACTACGGATTTTAGAGCCACATGGCTTGTTGCAATTCATTCGATCGGGGCGTGTGGCTATTGCAAAACCGATGAAACCGCTCGAAGAGCATTTGCAAGACCTTGAAAATGCACATGAGTATTGAGTATTTCATGCTATTTGATGTTGCTTACATATTTATATAGAGTTCAAATAATTATGTAATTGATAATAAATAGAAAAAAAAGCTTTAATTGTAAAAAAATAATAAATAGTAAAAAAAAACAATCATAAATAACAAATCGAATGGCTAAAATGAATTTTGGTGGTGTAGAAGAAAATGTCATCACACGTGAAGAGTTTCCGATGGAAAAAGCATTGGAAGTGTTGAAAAATGAGACAATTGCCGTGATTGGCTATGGAGTACAAGGACCAGGGCAATCGTTAAATTTAAAAGATAATGGGTTTAATGTAATTGTTGGGCAACGTAAAAACTCTAAAACATGGCAAAAAGCTTTGGATGATGGTTGGGTAGTAGGTGAAACTCTTTTTGAGATAGAAGAAGCTTGTCAAAAAGCAACAATTATTCAATATTTATTGTCGGATGCGGGACAAATAAAACTATGGCCTGTGGTGAAAAAACACTTGACAGTAGGAAAAGCACTTTACTTTTCGCATGGTTTTGGCATAACGTATAAAGAGCATACGCAGATTGAAGCACCATCGGATGTGGATGTTTTCTTGATTGCTCCCAAAGGATCGGGAACTAGTTTGCGACGTATGTTCTTGCAAGGCAGAGGTTTAAATTCGAGTTACGCTATCGATCAAGATGCCACAGGGCGTGCATTTGAGCGAGTGGTAGCTTTGGGAATAGGTGTCGGGAGTGGATATTTATTTGAAACCACTTTTAAGAGCGAAGTGTATAGCGATTTGACAGGTGAACGTGGCACTTTAATGGGTGCAATTGCAGGAATTTTTGAAGCACAGTACAACGTTTTACGTAAAAATGGACATACGCCAAGTGAGGCTTTTAACGAAACTGTCGAGGAATTAACACAAAGCTTGATGCCGCTCGTTGCCGAAAATGGAATGGACTGGATGTACGCCAACACATCGACGACAGCCCAGCGTGGCGCATTGGATTGGAAAGGAAAATTTAGAGATGCGGTAACGCCAGTTTTTGAGGATTTATACGAAAGTGTATCGTCGGGCAAAGAGGCTCAAATAGTGATAGAAGCCAACAGCAAAGACGATTACCGAGAAAAATTAGATGCTGAACTTGCCGAAATTCGAGATTCTGAAATCTGGCAAACAGGACAAACAGTACGTAAACTTCGTCCAGAAAATTAGTCTATGAAATGAATGAAAAAACGGCTGTATGAGTTGAATACAGTCGTTTTTTAGTTATTTAAATATTAGAATTTATATGTAAAATCAATGTAAGGTATGCCAAAAAAAGCATCCGTTAAGTTCGATTCTTTTAATCCAGCAAGAGCTAAATCAAAAGCATACTTTTCTCCCATAAACCTGAAGCCAATAGTATAAACTCCTACACTGGTGAAGATTGGGTTTTCATTTCGATCATAATAATCATCACGAATAGGAATAAACCAATTTTCTGTAACTAATGCCAATTTCTTCCCCAAACGAGTCATTCCATTGATCGTTATGATTGGTTTATTCATCACTTCTTTACTTATAAAACCATAACCAACACCGAGTGTAAGGTTATGGTCGTTACTACCGTAAGTTGCCAAACCATACATAATACCAGCACTTATCGGATCCATCGAGGTGGTTGCAAACAATAAGCCAGCTCCTAGATGAATATTTTCTGCTACCTCGTATCCTACTTTTGGAGTAATATAAAAAATGTAAGGAAGGATGATTCCACCGCCAATTGTGAAATTATCAGTCAATCCATAGTTTGCAGTATTTGACAGAATGTAAGCATTGTGATAATATCCTTCTCCTTTTTTCAAATTAATAGCCGAAGGAGCAAAAAAATACCTACTCGAATGCGGGTTTGGAAACCAATACTCGCCAACGATATTGATATTTTCTGCATTTATTCTTGATATTTTATCAATATCCGCTTGTTTGAGTGTAATTGTTCCTAAATTTCGGGTAGCTAACCAAATTTTATCACTTTCTCGTTTTGTAATGTATCCTGCATATTCGTTGTTTGTTCTTGTTTTTATGACAAAAAGAGAGGTATTATCTTCTTTTATCACGGTTTTAATATTCATAAATAAAACAGTTATATTTCCAATATAAATATCATTGAATGAAATTGCTTTATTGGCTTTTTCTTCTACTTTTCCTATTAACTTATTACCATTTTTCAGATAAATGTGGTAGAATGAGCTGGTATCATTAATCATTTCATCAAAATCTTGAGAATAACTCGAAAAAGATAAATTAAGTAATAACAAAATACTTAGTGCAGATATTTTATTAATCGATTTCATTGGATTTCATTTTCGTTATTATTGAAATTACATTTTTTTGTAGAAGACAAAGATATTGTTATTTTGATTTTTTTTCTAAAAATTAGATGAATATCTTGTGTTATTCCATAAAATTATTCCAAAAGATGAAAGAGTAATTGTTTTCCGTACAAATAAAAAAGCAGACAAAAAATATAAGAATATTTTTTAGATCTACTTTTTTTGACAAGTATGTGAGTAACATCAATCAGGTCGAAGACTTATTCCCAGCCAAAAGCACCTTCGTTGAATTGAGAAAGAACCGTATTTGAATTTCCGATATCCAAACCTACGGCAGCAGCTTTATTTTGGTTGCTTATTTCGAGAGAATTTAAGCAATAGCCTCTGCTTGTTAATGTTAGCGGATCGTCTACTACTTGAACCGTAATAATGCCATCAAATTCTGCCATAAAGCTATCTGTTAGTTCCTTAAACAAAGCTCCACCACCAGTAATATACATAATAACAGACTTTGAAAAATCCGTATCATTAAACGCACGTGCAAGCGATGGGGAAACAATATCTTTGTAGTATTGCTTTAGTACACGTTTTTTTAAATCACGAATATCTACTTTTTTCCGATTCAGAATAATAAAATCATTCTGAAAGCTCATGTCTACTTGTTTTTTTGTTTTTAGTCCTAAATAATGTTCTTTAGATAGTTCATTAATGAACAAATCTAAAGCATACTGTATTCCCATGACACTAATTGCAGTACGTTGAACGATACCATCCTCTGTACTTAATACTGCTTCACAAGTTCCATATCCTAGACTAATCATAAAGAAACTTCCTTTTACTTTCTGTTCTCCTTTACGCAATGCAATGATGTTTCCTTGCATTTCCGACAAAATTTCTACATTCTGTATTTCTGCATTAATTCGAGAGCGTCCGTGTTCGCTAAAAGTGGATGCTTCATATTCAATTAAATGATCTTTTTGGATGAAATTTTTAGCAAAATTCCTATTGATTTGATACGTCGAAAAAGGAAAGCCTGTGGTCAGTGTTATTGGACGTGGATGATTAAAGTTTGCTAAAAGTAGACTCGCATATAGAAAAAGATGATAATCAATTTCATTGGGAGAACTATTAATTGCTTTATGTGGCGAATATCCTTCAGATAAGGCTAAATTTCCTAAAATATACGAATCGCCATTCAAATGTATTTTTAAGCCATTCAGTAAATCTTTGGATACTTGACTAAGTTCTGTTGCATGCCCTTCAAAGACACTGGGGAAACTGTAAGTTATCATATTATAAAGGTGTTTTTAGTTTAGTTGCTAGATTAAAAATATGTTTGGTTTTTTGTTTTTCGTAATTAATTTTTAATTATAATTTTCACACGGAATATTGAAAGCAAATAGTTTTTTTATATTAATTAAAGTAGCTTGAAAAGCTTAAAATAGTAAAAGAACAAAAATAGAAAAAAAAGATGAATTATTTAATTTATTTTTAGTACTTAAATGTTTTTTTTTGATCGTAAAATTAGTGATAATGAGTGAATTTTACTTTGTTCTTAGTTATTGGTTTAAAAAATAATGTTATTATGAATTATAGACGTTTTTGTTTTAAGGTCTTAGTTAAACAAAAAAAAGGAGATTTAGTTTTTTTATTTAATTCATTGATTATAAATCGCTTCTAAGAGCAAACGAGTAATCTGACAAAGGAAGAATACTTTTTAGACAATCAAACAGCGTTTTTTTTCGTTAGAAAAAAAGTTACTTTTGTAAGTACTCGTACAAAAGATATTGTATGATTTTTTTGATACCATGAGTTCTTTCTGTGTTATTTAAACGAAGATTTTAATTTAAAAATAAAATGATGAAAAAAAAAGGATGGTTTCTTATTATTCTATTTCCCTTTTTGCTAACTTCTTGCTCGGATGATAGCGAATTAGACACAACCGATGCACGCGAATTTCTGGTAGATACGTGGCGTTGTACCGAGCTGGGAGCTTCTGGTATTTCGTATGATGTACAGGTAACTTTAGATCCAGAGTTTGATAATCGAGTTTTATTAGAAAATTTTCATGAACTAGGCGAAGGCGAAAAATTGTATGCCGTACTTGAAAATAATGTATTGCTTATTCCTGAACAAACGATTTTCGATCATGTGATTGAAGGAGAGGGAGTTATTGCAGTCAATCAGAAAAATATAGACTGGGATTACAGTGTAGATGATGGGAGTGGGCAAGAGTATTTTACTTCGCGCTTTGGCGAAGTAGTTGTTACAAAGGCTATAGAATTAATTGCCGAAAATTAGTTGATACGGGCGATTCAGCAAGTTTGCTAATTCATCTACACCAATATTGCGGCTTTTGCGAATCGATTCTTTTCCTGCAAAAAACACGAGTATCGTCGGAACAGAAAAAATACTGTGCTGTGCCGCAATTTCGGGACTTTTTACCGTATCGGCATAGTACATGCTTATTTTAGAATAATCACTAGTAAGTAATTCTGCTATTTTAGGCTTTAGTACTTTGCAAACATTACATTGTTCGTGTGAAAAGTAAATGAGTGTTGCGTCTTCTTTGTCTGTTATTTCATTGAATTGATCTAAATTGGTGATGTCTTTTATCATATTTTAAGTCTATTTATTGAGTGATTTATTGTTCTTTAATAAAAAATCGCAGAACGTAAAAGTCTATATATTTTGGTGCAAAGATAAAAATCAAATTTGTTTTATGAATAAAAAGTTGTATCTTGTTTTCAGCAATTGAAAATAATTTTTATAGTAAAAAAAATAGCTAAAATAACACGTAAAACATGAAAAAAATCAAATTAGCAGCAATTTTATTTATTAGTTTCCTTTTGACAGGAAGCTTAAATATTTATTCGCAAGATGAAACGACAGAAAATACGTCCTTATCACTAGGAGGTGATTTAGTTAATCGTTATGTTTGGCGTGGCATGAATGTTGGTGGATCTTCTGTTCATGTGCAAACGAATTTGGCATGGGAAGTTAAACAAACAGGTCTGAGCGTTGGTGCATGGGGCTCGTATGGCTTGAGTAACAATTATAACGAGATCGATTTATTTCTTTCGTATGTTCATTCTAGTGGTCTTTCGCTAACAATAAATGACTATTTTGTACAAGCAGAAGGCTTGGCGAGTATGCAATATTTGGAGTGGGACGATCAATTAACAGCCCATACATTGGAGGCGGTTATTGGTTTTGAAGGCACAGAGACAGTTCCTTTTCATGCCCATTTTGCCATGAATTTATATGGGGCTGATGCACGAAATATCGATGGTGATATTGTGTATTCTAAGTATTTGGAACTTGGATATGTTCACAATTTTGGAACAGTTTCGTTTGATAGTTTTATTGGTATATCGCTTGACAAGCCAGACTTTGGAGTTGGTTATTATACTCAAGAAAAAATCGGAATTATCAATTTAGGCTTTACTTTGTCGAAAGAAATCAAAGTTTCGAGTGATTTTTCGTTACCTATTTATACTTCATTTGTTGTGAACCCCGAAACAGAAAATGTATTCTTGGTTTTAGGTATTTCATTTTAGTACATGACAAAAAACAAAAAAATGTGCAAAAATAACAGTAAAAAGACTTG
>JAOZTL010000164.1 GCA_029942205.1 Bacteroidales bacterium
TCTTTTTTGATGTTGCTTACGCATTTAAGCAACATTCACTTAGGGATTGTGATGAAATAAATTGATAGTTTTAAACGAAGTTATTTTGTTTTTTAACAAGTTGAAAGCATCAAGTTATTTAGGAACGATCCCTTAATCAGTAATCACTAACTAATAAAAACACAAAAACATGGCAAGTTCAGGAAGATTAATCGCAGCATTTCTCGTAGGAGCAGCAGCAGGAGCGGGAATTGGCTTATTATTAGCCCCCGTAAAAGGCGAAGAAACTAGAGACAAACTAAAAGTAAAGTTAGACTACCTAAACGATAAAGGCAAAACTGCTTACAAAGAGTTTAAAGAAAAGAAATCGACAGATAAAGGTGAAAACCTAGAGATGTAAAGAACAAAAAGTCTTCTATCTTTTTGATGTTGCTAAGGAACATCAAAAAGGTCGAAGACCTAATCTTAGCCGAAACTAAATGAAGAAAAATAAAATATCAAAAGAACTAGTTGTTCTGATTGAAGAAATAAAAGACTACCTCGATCTAAAATATGATTTGGTTCGACTCGATTTGATCGAGAAAATAGTCATCATCACGTCCATTCTATTCACGATTACGGTCATTCTGATTGTTGTTCCGATGATAATCTTCTTTTTTTCGATCGCCCTAGCTCTATTCCTAGGCGATGTATTGGGACAAGATTTCTACGGCTTTCTATTAGTGGGTAGTATCATTACTCTTTTTGCGATACTGCTACTTGCTTTCCGCCGAAAAATCATAACAAACCCAATATTAAAAATTTTATTACGCTCTATATTCAATTGGACAGACGAAACGAAAGAGCATCATGAAAAATAAACTACTGGTGAAAACAAAAACCTCACGCCCAATAGCTTCGCTTGCCGATTTGCAAATGCAAAAGAAGGCATTGGAGAATAAAATACAGAAAAAACAGAAGAAAATAAATAAACGCATAAAGAAACTCTCCCAGATAGCTACACCACAGAATGTGTACAGCGAGTTGTTGCAACATTTTGAGTTTGACGAAAGTATTATTTTGAACCTACTACCTCATGCGCTAAAAAAAGGAAATGAGTTTGGGCTGAATTTAAAAAATGTATCGCCCAAAACCTTAGCGTGGATTGCTGCGGGAGGTATCGGTGCAGGCTTATCGGGCTATTTATTATACCAAAACAGTAAAAAAGAAACAAATACAGAAATAGACGACTTATTTATATAATCCTTTAGACTTTTTTTTGATATTACTCACGCACAAGTGGAAAATGCTTTCTTACTCAATGATTTATAAAGAAACAAATTTGTTCATTTACTTATTAATTAAAAAAAACAATACCAATGACTGACAGAATCTATATCGAAAAAACAAACGGAAAGAATATCACTTTTATTGACCATACAGGCTTGGACAGCATCAATGAGCAGAAATTTATCGATAATAGACCGCAACACAGTTCGTCATCGAACAAGGAAAAGATCAACTCATATTAATTGACGTAACAGATGCTTTTGTCAATACAGCAATTGTAAATAAGTTCAAAGAAACGGCAAGCTCCTCAAAACCATACACAAAAAAAATGGCAATAGTTGGCGTTACAGGTATTAAAGCAATCTTCCTGAATGCAATAAACTTATTTTCCAAACAAGACGTACGCCCCTTTAAAACAATAGAAGAAGCAAAAGAATGGTTAGTATCTTAAGATTGAAAGTAAACCCGTTTGACACGACGCGAGATGCTAGTCAATATTTCGTAAGGAATCGTTTGTAGTTGTTTGGCAATATCCCAAATCGGGAGTTCATCGCCAAAGATAACAACCAAATCGCCCTCATTGGCTTCGATGCCAGTAAGGTCTATCATGCTCATATCCATACAAATATTACCAATAAAAGGAGCATACTGCCCCGCAACCCAAACGTAGCCCACACCGTTACTCAATCGGCGTTTAAGCCCATCCGCATAGCCTATCGGTATAATTCCAATAACACTGTTGCCGCTCACTTTGCCTTTCCGTCCATAGCCTACGGTTTCATTAGCATCCACTTGCTTTATCTGAGAAATAGTGGTTCGCAACGTACTGATGTTTCGCAGTTTATTTTGTTTACTTGGGCTGATGCCATACAAACCAATCCCCAGACGCACCATGTCAAACTGAGCCTCGGGAAAACGCTCGATGCCCGAAGAGTTAAGAACATGCCGAAGTACAGGGTAATTTAACGTTTGTATTATTTCTGTACTTAACCGATCGAATAATTTTATTTGCGACCAAGTAAATGCATCGTGCTGTGCCTCATCGGTACCAGCTAAATGCGAAAAAACACTTTGTACTCGCAATTGGTTTTGAGCAAGAAGTTCTTTTTGCAACACAAGTATATCCTTTTCTTCAAAGCCTAAGCGTTTCATGCCCGTGTCTAATTTTATATGAATTGGAAAATGATGCAAACCGCTGTTATTAACCGTTTTGGCAAAATGAGCAAGCATTTGAAAATTGTATATTTCGGGTTCTAATTGATATTCAATTATTTTCTCAAAACTTTCTATTTCGGGATTCATCACCAAAATAGGCGTGCAAATACCCAATTTGCGCAATTCGACACCCTCATCAGCAATGGCAACACCCAAATAATCAACCCGATGGTGTTGCAACAAGTTAGCGATCTCGCCATTTCCACTGCCATACGAAAACGCTTTCACCATCACCATTATTTTCGTGCGTGCGTACAGTTTCGCTCGAAAATAATTCAAGTTATGCACCAAAGCATCTAAATGTATTTCAAGTACCGTTTTGTTCGCTTGTTGTTGTAATTCCGTAGATATTTTTTCAAACTCAAATTGCCATGCACCTTTCAGTAAAATAGCTTGATTACTAGGTTTTTTCTTTTTTAAAGCAATCAAGAAATCAGCCGTTGTACGATAAAACTTAGAATTTGATGCAAATAAAGCAACATGCTTTTGGATATTTTCACCAATACAAATCAATTGATCGATTTTGCTTTGGAAGATAATTCTTGCAACTTTGTCGTACAAATCGAATTCATCCTCTCCACTTTGCAAAATATCCGATAGAACGAGCGTTTTGTATGCATGCTGGTTTTGTTGATGCAATAAATCCAGCGCAATTTGTAACGAATTTAGATCCGAATTATAACTGTCGCTTATAATGGTCAATTGATTGACTCCTTGCTTGATTTCCAACTGCATAGCGACTGGCGGCAAACTTGCGAAGCCAGGCAAATGCGCTTGCCGAAATAGCTTCGTCGCAATCAAGAACGCCCAACAATGGATCGCATTCTCGATAGAAGCCTCATCGCTAAATGGAATTGTAATTTGGTAAGTATTTTCGGTATACTTTGCTTCAATCGTGCTCTGCTGCTTTTGGGTTTGAATATTCATTATTTGCAAGTCTGCACGCTTGTGTCTCGACCATGTGAAAAGCCGTGTATTGTTAGAATCTATTTTTTGTTGAATGGCTTGATCTACGAGCAATTGGTCATTATTATAAATCAGTAAATCGGCTTCCTGAAAAAGCAAAAGTTTTTCGTGAATTTTCTCCTCTTTTGTCGAAAAATTTTCTTGGTGCGCACTTCCAATATTCGTAATGATACCAATCGTAGGACGAATCATTTTCTGTAAACAAGCCATTTCTTTTGGGAGCGAAATACCTGCTTCAAAAATCCCTAGCTCGTATTTTGTCTCCAGCAGCCACAACGACAAGGGAACACCAATTTGCGAATTATAACTCTTCGGGCTACGAACTACTTTTTTCTCGAGGAACAGCAATTTGGTAAGCCATTCTTTAACGATCGTTTTGCCGTTGCTGCCCGTAATGCCAACAATCGGAATTGAAAACTGCTGACGATGATGAGCCACAATCGCTTGCAATGCGTCCAAAGTATTGGCACAATGAATAAAATTAGCTTCAGGAAAACGAAGCTGCAACGGATCTACCGCCTCCGAGACCACAAAATGCCGCACTTGTCGATCATACAAATTAGCAATAAAAGCATGCCCATCGTGATTACGCCCCTTTATCGCAAAAAAAAGCGTGTCTTTACTTATCGCATGACTACGGCTATCGATCAACAAATTATCCACTTGTGCATCCTTCCCCAGAAGCGTTGAGCCGCTAATGGCAGCCAATTGTTTTAAATGGTAGCTTGGCATAAACTGGTTAATTTATTCAACAAACGAGGCTACTCTCCTTTTTCTTCAACAAAAGCTTCGATAAAGTCTACTCCTTGCATCATTTGCTCTTCTGTCAATTTTCTCACAAAGCGTTTACTCAATAGTTTTATGGTATTTTCGGTAGCTCGCAATCCTGTTTTGACTGCCGCAATAATAAATCCACCTAATCCGACTGATTTCAGCGAATAATGAAAAAAATACTCGATACCAGCATGCGTAAGCACTTGAATCAAATCGTGTAATTTAGTATAACTTTCTTTTGAAGTTGGCGATTGTCGTATAAACGCAATCGTTTCTTTCGTTTGCAAGTATTCCGCTTCTGTCAAAGGGAAATTTATTTGAAATTTAGTCATTAAATAGCTTATAATTGATAATGAATAATTTTACTTTTGCCTGTTTTACTAATAAAGTAAATTTTGTACAAATGCGTAAGCTACATCAAAAAGGTCGAAGACCTTAGTTGAATATTTTTTCAAGAATATAATTGAAAATGGATAATATTAAGCTAAAAATAATGGTACAGAAAAACCCATCTATCAGAAAACCTATGATAAAGAAATCAACAAGCGACACCATTGCAGCATTAATGATTAATAAAAATAAGCCAAGCGTGAGTAGCGTAATCGGGAAACTAAGCACTTTCAATATTGGTTTCACAAAACCATTGAAAAAACTGAGCAATACAGCAACAATGAGTGCGGTAATGAAACCATCGACATGTGCGCTAGGCAGAATATAAGCCGTTGCTATTACAGCCAAACTATTGATAATTAATTTAATAATGTAGTTCTTCATAGTATTTAATTATTAAGATTTTCGACCTGTTTTAATGTTTAGTATTTATTCATTAACAAAAAATAAAACTATTAATAATCAGGAGATGATTTTTTATGAGCAAGCCCTAATCCCTCAAAGAGGATAATTTCTTTATCCTAAGCATAAGTAAATCCCTCGGATTTGTCATACGGATGTTTGTTTTATTTTCTTCAAAAATACGAATTGTTTTTTGCAAATCAAATTCTTCTTGTACGCTTACTACAAAATATTTTTTTGCACTCAAGCGTGCTGCCAAATATTCCTGTTCAGTTTGCCCAGGCGTAGGAATAAGTATAGCCGACTGCCCGAGCGTTACGTAATCCATGACAGAGCTGTACCCCGACCGAGAAATCACGATGGGAGTCCCCACGATTAAGTCGGCGAGCTGGCGGCTAGGCAAGTGTGCTTCGTAGTGAATATTGGCTTGCTGATAGCTTATTGCTCGATCGGGCTGTCCGCCTACGAGCAAGCTTTTGTAATTCGATTGTTGAATTTGTTCGATTATTTTTTGTTCCAAAATGCTTCGTTGTGGCTCAGGTCCCGAGAGGATCACCAGAATACCATAATTTGTATTGGGAGTAGCTACTGAATAGTTCTCGAAGCGAGACAAAAGCCCGATGTAATGCGCATGAGCAGGTAATGGTAACGCATGCGATAGGCTACCAGATAAATTATCGTCTGTGGGTAAATCAGGTATCCACACTTCGTTGTATCGACGAAGAAAGAAAAAGTTTAGCCGACGAATCATTCCTCGAGTAAAGTTTAATTTTTTTGGTGGTCGAATATGAATTTGATGCGTGATAAAAACACAATAAGCCTCTTTGTGCCATAAACCAAATCTATTATCGGAAATAACGATGTCTATTTGATGAAGTTTAATGATTTTGCGCAATCGAATGTGTTCGGATAAGGCATTGTAAGCAATTTTAGGCAAAGCAAGCAGCAAGGGAAGCACAAAATATTTGCTTTGTGAATACCGAATGGGACTGGCTTGGATGCGAATGAACGGAAGTTTGGGAAATTCGTTTTGTAGCAAAATCAAAGGCGCACGATCGGCAGCAATAAGCACATCAAAGCCTTGGGCTAAAAGTTTATGAATAATCGGAATAACCCGTGTAGCATGCCCTAAGCCCCAATCCAATGGAGCTATAAGCACTTTTTTTTTTGTGTGATGCATTTTCTCAGTCGAAGATATTAAAAACAGCACGAAGTGCTTTATTTCTGCAATTTGATTTTCATGTCAGAATCAAATTCGGCAGAAAAGACATCAAACAAGCTTCCTTTCAGCACAACCGTTTTTTTAGTAGCAGTTATCTCTGCATTCTTATTGTACGATTTTTTTATTTCTTTATCAAACCGAAAAATCAACTCATATTGATAATAAGATTTCATCGATTCCATTTCGGAGGTAGCAGTATCTGCTTTTATTTTCGGACTATCATAATACAAGGTATTTCGTTTTACTCTAAATTCACCTTTATTGTTTGCATCTCCCATTTGTGCTAGGTTACTGATGCTGTTGTCTAAGTTTAAGGATGAATTTAAGCTTTCGATGTCTTTGAAGTCGTATGACATTTCAAACACATTACCATCATCGAGCCACGTAAATTCCACGTTTTTGAATCCAAGTTCTTCTAGTTTCATTTTCGTTTCGCTAAAAGAATCGCTTATGCTATCTTGAAACGAGTTATCTTCGGTTGATCCAGTAGTGTCTATACTTTTGAGTGTATTCATCAGCATTCGCATATCGATGGTGGTGGTGGCTGTTCCCGAAAAATCGTCATGGAAATAATATTCTTGCTGAATGGTACAACTGACAATAAAAATGAGAGCGGAAATAATTAAAAAAAGTTTTTTCATAAGATCTAAGTATTATTAAACTAATTCAGACTTCGTTTGTTTTGGTATTTATTTTTTAGACAATTTTGTCAATTTATTTTTAGTACATGACAAAAAACAAAAAAATGTGCAAAAATAGCAGTAAAAAACT
>JAOZTL010000165.1 GCA_029942205.1 Bacteroidales bacterium
AAGATAATCCTGCTGCAAACATTCCAAATCCAAAAATATAAACAGCCCATGGTCCTAAGCGAGTAGTAAGTGCTTCGGCAAGTGCTTCGTAAGAAAATTCGCCTGTCATCACCGTCCCGACTGTCATAATAGCCATAGAAATGATGCCGCCCAGAATAATTGCGATGGATAATCCAAACCGCATTTCCTTTATTTTTTGTCGTCGATCAAGGACTCCTGAGCCTAAAAATAAATCGTATGGAACGACTGTTGTGCCAATTATGCCTAAAATAAGCAATCCTGCTCCTTGTGTATCCGGAAATTTAGGAATCAAGCTTCCTTTTACTATTGCTCCAAAATCAGGCTTTAAACCTATTGCTGTTGAAAAAAATGCAATTCCCATTACAAAAACAATTGCTCCCATAAACTTAGCTATTGATCGTAATGATTTTAAACTAAGTGCTAAAATTGCCAAAATAACAATACTTATTACAAGTATTTTTTTAGGAATATCAAATATAAGTATTAATCCCTCTACAGATCCTAAGATATTTCCTGTCTCGTAAGCTGCTGATCCTAAAATGATAGCACCAACAATTAATAACAAAACAATGGTTTTCGATTTTTTTCCTTCAAATTGTCGTGCAATGGCTTGCCCAAGGTTCATTCCCGAGCTAATCGTGATGCGTGCACTTGCTTCCTGTAGTAATAGGCATGCAAACGTAGAAAAAACTAAAGCCCAAAGTAAATCAAACTGATAGGCAGCCCCTGCTTTTGTTGCTGTTGTAACCGTGCCTGGTCCTATAAATGCAGCCGAAACTACTGACCAAAACAAAACATTTAATATTTTCGACTTAATATTCATTTTTTATATGACTAATCTTACATATTTTTGACCTGAAAATCAAAAACAGCATAAATAAACACAATTTTAAGTAAAAATAAACATCTACTAATTAATTTCCATTCGCTCTTTCATTCTGAAAATTAGTTCGTGTGATTCTAACTCCCTCATTTTTTCGTTTTCTAATATTGTTTTTATTTCATGCATTGGTTTTGAACGTTTTAGCCAATCTCCACTTTCTATTTTTAAAGGCTCATTTTGGCGTTTATAGAAAAAAGCGGTTTTTATTTCTGCTAGATCGTTGTCTAAATCAATAATTTGCCCTTCGTGATAAGGCTTTACTTTTACTAAACTCAAATTGTAGCGTTTGGGAAATTCTCCCGATCGACTTTCGAGATGGTTAATTCGTTGTAAGCCAGCATAATTAATAATATGCAATTCGCCTATTGTATAAGCATCTTGCTCACTAAAATCGATATAGGTACTTCCACTTTCTGCCACCATTAACTGACCTCGTGTATAATGCAGACCTAAACTAATCGATCCACTCATGTAATATGCCAAGCGGTCGCCTTGACGAAGTGTTCCAAAAACAAAAATTAAAATATTTGGATATTTCAGATTATTAATCATATTTAAAGAATATTATAATTGTTTTTTAATAAATTTCAATAGTTTTTCTTATCTATCATACCAATAAAATCACATAATACACAAACAAAGCTTACATTTATGAAATTATTATATGCGCTTAATTTTGTATCATTACTTATATAGAAATACGAATTTAAACAATATATTTGTGTCTTAAAAACAATTCTTATATTTCATAATAAAATAAGATCTATGACCTATTTATTTCGACTTAACTTGTTCTATAAATCAATAACTTAGCTAGATAAATCTGAAAAATCTTTATCTTAAATATTTAAAATGACTAGCGAGTAGGTGGACAAAATTAATTGTATATTTACAATTCGGTATCTTGCTGAATTTTCGGAATTGACAGAATTGCTTACGTACTTAAAAAATGACTCTCATAATTAATATGTTATCAAGAAATAATTATGGACTTAATTTTGTCCATCTACTTAGATTATTAAATAAAAAATAGGACTACATGGAAAAAAATATTTGTGTATTTTGTTCATCAAGCAATGCAATTGCAAAAACATATTTTGAACAAGCAGCTCTTTTTGGCAAAAAAATAGCTACAGAGCAATATAGTTTACTTTACGGAGGAGCAAAAGTAGGTTTAATGGGTGAAATAGCTACCAATGTACATATAAATAAAGGCAAAGTTATTGGAGTAATTCCTTCTATGATAAGCGATAGAGAATTGGCTTACCCTGATGCCGATGAACTTATTATTACCAAAACGATGAGCGAACGAAAAAATATTTTAATCGAAAAAGCAGATGCTTTCGTCTGTTTTCCTGGTGGCTTCGGAACTCTCGATGAAATAATGGAAGTACTCACTCTCAGACAATTAGAAGTGATTGATGCACCTATTATTTTTTTTAATCAGGATGGTTTTTTTGATCATTTATTATTACAATTTCAACGGGCTTTTGACGATGAATTTACAAAACAAGAATATAGTCAGACTTATTTTGTTACAAATAACTTAAACGATCTTTTTGATCACATAAACCATTTTGAATCAAAAAAATTGAATAGCAAATGGTACAAAACAAATTTAGAATAAGGTCTTCTTCCTAATTTAATGTTGCTTATGCTATTCTGTAAATTCGTAATATTCAATAAAATACAGAATTATTAACATAAGGCTAATTTTGTTCATCTACATACTAAAAAAACATTTTAATTAATTAATACTAAAATGCTGCACTAATTTAGTCTAATTAAAACAAGTAAAATAACAATAAAAACTCTTTATTATGTACGATATTATTGGAGATATACATGGATATTCAAAAACATTAATCGCCTTACTCGAAAAATTGGGCTACGAAAATAAACGTGGATATTATGCACATCCTAATCGTAAAGTAATATTCGTTGGTGATTTTGTCGATAGAGGTCCTGATATTAGAGGAGTTTTGTCGATTGTCAAAAGTATGATTGATGCAAAAACAGCCTTATCGGTATTAGGAAACCATGAGTATAATGCAATTTGTATGAATACGTTAGATGCTAACGGAAATTATTTGCGTTCACACAGCGACAAAAATTTACGACAGCATAAGGAAACGATAGATGCTTTTCGAGATTATCCTGACGAATGGAAAATGTATGTGGAATGGTTTCGTGAATTACCGATTTTTATCGAATTGCCCGAAATCAGAATTATACATGCCACTTGGGATTTTGAACTTATTAAATTTATCAAAAATAGAATCCCTTCGTTGTGTATTAACGAACAATTTATCCAGCAAACTAACATTAAAGGAACAAAAGAACATGAAGCTGTCGAAATATTACTGAAAGGAAGAGAAATATTGCTTCCTGACAAGAAAAAATATACGGATAAAGATGGAACTAAACGGCGAAAAATACGCATAAAATGGTGGCAGGATAATCATAATAAATCCTACCGAGATGTTGCTGTAAATTATGAAGATAGAGTTTCAGATTTGATTGTTATGGATCATTTGTTGCTCGATCATGTGCCTTATTCGGAAACAGAAAAGCCCATTTTTATTGGCCATTATTGGAAAAATGGCACACCACACACGCTGAGTAAAAATGTTGCTTGCGTGGATTACAGCGTGGCAAAGGAAAGCGATTTGGTAGCTTATCGCTGGAATGGCGAACAAACACTGTCTGATCATAATTTTTTATCTGTCAAAAATCAAGATTAAGGGCTTCGAGCTAATTGATTATTGCTTATGCATTTATAATATACTAAAATACTTAAATTTATGGCTAAATTAATAGAGATTAAATGTCTGAATACCCAAATAACTAGAAATTACCGATTAGGAACTGATTTGCAATTCATTGCCAATGATCTACTTGGTTATTCTCCCGAAATCCCAGTGTTGGGAGCTATGGTGAATCATGAATTAAAAGAACTCTCTTACGAAATTTATAAGCCTAAAACCATCAAATTTATCGATATTCGCTCCAGAGACGGTATGCGGATGTATATTCGATCGCTCACTTTTGTGCTTCTAAAATCGGTAAGAGATTTATATCCAGAAGCATCATTACATTTTGAACACTCCATATCTAAAGGCTTTTTTTGTCAAATAGAAAATATAAATCTTGATTTACAGATAATTAGCTCTTCTATCAGAAGTCGAATGCAAGAAATTATTAACGATGATATTCCGTTCGTCCGAACCGAAATGCTTACCGAAGATGCTATCGCTTTGTTTGAAAGTAAAGGCTTTACAGAAAAAGCACGCCTATTTCGTTCACGTACAAAACTCTATACTTCTGTCTATCATTTAGACAATCAAATAGACTACTTTTATGGTCATTTAGTCCCATCATCGGGCTATTTACAGGTTTTTGATTTAGCGGCTTACAAAAATGGAATGCTCCTGCGTATTCCTAAACGAAATCAGCCAGATGTTCTCGAAAAAATAATATCACAAGAAAAAATGTTTGACGTGTTTCAAGAACATAAAAAATGGGTTAATATACTAGAAGTAGAATCTATTGGTAGTATCAATCAATCAGTAAGCGATGGAAAAGCAAACGAATTAATCAAAATTTCGGAAGCTTTGCAAGAAAAAAAACTTGGACACATTGGCGATAAAATAAAAGAACGAAGCGATAAAGTCAAACTGGTCCTTATTTCAGGTCCATCATCGTCGGGAAAAACAACTTTCTCGAAACGCCTTGGGATACAATTGCGTGTGGTGGGATTGAAACCTATCCAAATTTCACTGGATAATTATTTTGTTGATCGTGAAAAAACACCTCGCGACGAAAATGGAGAATACGATTTTGAATCGATGGATGCCTTGGATGTCAAGCTTTTCAATCAAAATTTGAATGATCTGATGCTCGGTAAAGAAGTTGAAATTCCTAATTTTTCGTTTGAAACAGGAAAACGGTTCTACAATGGAAAAACATTACATCTCAAAAATGAAAATATTCTAATTGTAGAAGGAATTCATGGTCTTAATCCTAAATTAACGTCTGAAATTGATCCAGAAATAATGTACAAAATTTATGTATCGGCTCTCACACAAGTAGGTATCGATCAGCATAATCGCATATCCACAACCGACAATCGGCTAATTAGGCGAATTGTTCGTGATTTTCAATATCGTGGATATTCGGCACTCGATACGCTAAAACGCTGGTCAAGCGTGCGCCGAGGTGAAGACAAAAATATATTTCCGTACCAAGAGGAAGCGAATATTATGTTTAATTCTGCTCTTATTTTTGAACTCGGTGTACTCAAAGACTTCGCTGAACCTTTACTTCGCCGAATTAAACAAAATCAACCAGAATATGCAGAAGCTATACGATTACTGAAATTTTTATCGTATTTCTGTTCTATTAAACCAGATAAAATACCACCAACTTCTATTTTGAGAGAATTCCTAAGTGGTAGTAGTTTTAAATATTAAGATCTTCGACCTTTTTGATGTTGCTTACGCAATTATACAAAACTATTACACTCAATAATTCATAAAAAAGTAAAATACAGCTAATTCTACATACCTAATTATAATAATAAATGAAAAAACACACATTATTTTTTATATTTTTTTCTATCGCTATTTTTATAAATTTAAGCACTAAAGCACAAGAAAAATACAAAACATTCACTGCTGACGATAGTTTACAGTTCTATAAAAATACCCAATTTCATCAAGCTGTAAAGTTGAAAAAAACGACTTTCGTGTACGGTGCTAAACCCAAAAATATCATACTTTTCATAGGCGATGGCATGGGTACAGACCACGTATTTGCAGCGTATACTGCCAATAAAGGCGTTTTAAACATAATGAATATGCCATTCGTGGGATTCTCAAAAACCCAAGCAGCAAATAATTATATTACCGATTCGGCAGCTGGTGGTACAGCTATTGCATGTGGACAAAAAACCAAAAATGGTGCGATTGGCGTTGATGCTAAAGGAAATACGATAAAAAACATCTGCGAATATGCCAAAGAAAAACAATTATCAACAGGACTTATATCCACTTCTGCTATTACACATGCAACACCTGCTTCTTTTATTGCACATCAATTATCCCGACGAATGTACGAAGACATCGCTGCTGATTTTCTCCAAATAAACATCGATTTGTTCATTGGAGGTGGTTTGAAGTTTTTTGATAAACGTACCGATAAACGAGTATTAACCAACGAATTGAAAGAAAAAGGCTATCAGATAGCTTTTTCAACTGCCGACATGATGAAAATAACAAAAACGCCAATGGCTGTTCTGCTTGACTCGGGACATCTCGATAGAGTTTCCGAAGGTATCGTTTTTTTGTCGAAAGCAGTAAAAAAATCAACGCAGCTACTAAGTAAAAATAAAAAAGGCTTTTTCTTGATGGTCGAAGGCTCGCAAATAGATTGGGGAGCACACCAAAATAATACAAGCTACATCATCGAAGAACTACTGGATATGGACAAAGCCGTAGGGGGTGCTCTCAAATTTGCTGAAAAAAACAAAGAAACTCTGGTTGTTGTAACATCCGACCACGAAACTGGCGGTATGGCTATTAATGATGGAAATATTCAAACTGGCGAAGTATACGGACGCTACACAAGTAGCAGGCATACAGCTACTATGGTGCCTGTTTTTGCTTATGGTCCTGGAGCAGAATTATTTTCTGGCGTATACGAAAATACCGAATTGTTTCAAAAAATAATACTTTTACTCAATCTGAAATGAAATAATCTCAATTGAAATTGAAAATCGCCCAAAATTGTGTTTTAAGAATAAATAATTTTCGCTATTTTCGGAATAAAATAGCTTTTCTTCATCCTTTAATAAAAAAACACAATTCGTATCTTATTGTATTTTAAGCACTTTGAAGTTTTTTGAAAAAAAAATACATTTTTTTGAATAATAATATTGCAGATTACAAATAAAGCTCTATATTTGCATCCGCAATCACGAAATAAAAGTGTTGCAAAAATAAAGGGCGATTAGCTCAGTTGGTTCAGAGCACTTGGTTTACACCCAAGGGGTCATAAG
>JAOZTL010000166.1 GCA_029942205.1 Bacteroidales bacterium
TACAATTAGTTTTATTCACCTAAAAAGCACCTTGCTTAGTCTTTACTTCTTAACCTACAAGCAGATCTTCGATCTTTTTGTTGTTGCTTTCGCAAGTTTCTTTTTTTCTTTCGCCTTTCATCTTTCTACTAACGCCTCTAAATAATTTCATCAAATAAAAAACAACTCCAAAGTTTCATCGAAGACAACACAGAGTTCTGTAGTTTTATTTTAGTATCATAAAATACGAGTACGTGAGCAACATCAAAAAGGTCGAAGACCTTAGTCCCTTTTAGGAATAACTGGCTTATGATCTACTTTTTTTTCGGAACTTGCGTTATTATTTTTTTCGATTAATTTTTCGATTTGTTGCTCCAATATCGAAATAAACTCTGTGCGACTAATCGGCACTTCTTTCGTATTGAACTCAAACTCAAAATAATTATCTACTAGCAATTTAATATCTTCGTGTAAATCCATCCCTATTATTCGTTTATCCATTTTTCGGCATCTTCACTTGTCGTGAAATAATGAAAGTTCAATTTTTTGCCTTCTTCCATATCAAACGCTTGCTCTACGGATACTTGCGTAAATAAATCAGGACTAATAATGTAAGCAACTTTTTTTATACTATTATCAATAGCCGTTTTCATAAGCGTTCCGTCCACCCAGTTTTGCAAATCAGGCGTAATGATTAGTTTCAATTTTCGCCCGTCTACATACACATTGTCTGGTTGATACTTATTCAATTTATCCATCCAAACCAAAACTTCTTCTTTGTAAATTTCTTCTGTTATTTCCGCATCAGTACGAATAGTTTTCAATAATGAATTTATTTTATAAAATTCAATTGTTAATGAAACTCCTTTAAATACTTCCATTTATTTAGTCTAAATTATTATTAAATTAATCAATAAAATACTTACTTATTTTATAAATAGCGTGAAAAAAGATCGAAGACCTTGCGTAAGCAACATCAAATAGCACGAAGTGCTTACATGTTTCGTCGATATTGTCCACCGATTTCAAATAATGATTGTGTTATTTGTCCAATCGAGCAATATTTGGCAACTTCCATAATTTGGTCAAACACATTTTCATTTTTCAATGCAACTTGACGTAATAATACAAGCTGATCGGCCGCATTGTCTTCATTTCCCTGATGCAACTCTTGCAACATTTCAATTTGATATTCTTTTTCGGTTTGAGTAGCCCGAATAACCTCGTTCGGAATAATGGTAGGCGATCCTTTCGATGATAAGAATGTGTTTACTCCCATTATTGGTAATTTACCACTGTGTTTTAGTCGTTCATAATGCAACGATTCCTCTTGAATTTTGCTTCGTTGGTACATGGTTTCCATTGCACCAAGCACGCCCCCACGCTCGGTAATGCGATCAAACTCAGTCAATACCGCTTCCTCCACCAAGTCGGTCAATTCCTCGATAATGAATGCCCCTTGCAATGGATTTTGGTTTTTCGCCAATCCCAGTTCATGGTTAATAATCATTTGAATAGCCATGGCACGTCGTACCGATTCCTCGGTAGGTGTTGTAATTGCTTCATCATACGCATTGGTGTGCAGCGAGTTGCAATTATCATAAATCGCATATAAGGCTTGCAAAGTCGTCCGAATATCATTAAAATCAATCTCTTGCGCATGCAACGATCTTCCCGAAGTCTGAATATGATATTTCAATTTCTGCGAACGGTCATTAGCTTTATATTTCATTTTCATTGCTTTAGACCAGATCAAGCGTGCCACACGCCCCAGTACCGAATATTCAGCATCGATACCATTGGAAAAAAAGAACGATAAATTAGGCGCAAACAAGTTGATGTCCATCCCACGCGAAGCGTAATACTCCACATAAGTAAAACCATTGGACAAAGTTAGTGCCAATTGTGTGATTGGATTCGCACCAGCTTCGGCAATGTGATAGCCCGAAATAGAGACAGAATAAAAATTCCGCACTCGATTATTAATAAAATATTCCTGCACATCACCCATTAATTTGAGAGAGAAATCGGTAGAATAAATACAAGTATTTTGAGCTTGATCTTCCTTCAAGATGTCGGCTTGCACCGTTCCTCTCACTTTGGAGAGTGTATCCGCTTTTATTGGATTATACACTTCCATAGGCAATACTTTGTCGCCCGTAACACCAAGCAGCATCAAGCCTAAGCCATCATTTCCTTCTGGAATTTCGCCTTGATAAGCAGGGCGTTTTGTTCCTTTTTCAGCAAAAATGGCTTCTATTTTAGCTTCGGTTTCTTTTTCGAGACCATTAGTACGAATGTATTTTTCGCATTGCTGATCGATGGCAGCATTCATAAAATACCCGACCATGATTGGTGCAGGACCGTTGATGGTCATTGATACAGACGTTTTCGGATCGGACAAATCGAAGCCAGAATAAAGTTTTTTTGCATCATCGAGGCAAGCAATCGAAACACCAGAGTTTCCTATTTTTCCATAAATATCGGGTCGAATGTCTGGATTTTCGCCATACAAAGTAACCGAATCGAAAGCGGTAGACAATCGTTTGGCAGGCATGCCTAGCGATACGTAATGGAAACGTTTATTGGTACGTTCAGGACCTCCTTCGCCAGCAAACATGCGTGTAGGATCTTCGCCCTCACGCTTAAACGGGAATACGCCAGCCGCAAACGGAAATTCACCTGGTACGTTTTCTTTCAAATTCCATTTAAGAATATCTCCCCACGAGCGATATTTTGGTAAGGAGATTTTTGGTATCTGCAAATGCGAAAGGCTTTCGGTATGTGTTTCGATACGTAATTCTTTATCACGCACTTTGAATACAAACTCTTTGTTTCGATAATTTTGGGCTTTTGCTTCCCAGTTTTCGAGAATCTTTTTATTGTGTCCATCAAGCGAAAGCTCTGTGTCGCTGTACAATTTGGCTAATGTTTCGTTTTTTTCATCACCCAAAAGTTGCATGGTCTTTTGTACCGAATATAGCTTATCGGCAACTACGGCCTGATCTTCTGCCCATTCGTTGTAGGAGCGAATCGTTTCGGATATTTCGGACAAATAGCGCACTCTTTTTGGAGGGATAATGTGTACTTTTTTCGACTCTTCGTTCGTATCAGCCAAAGAACTTTGCATATCGATGTTTGTTTTTTCTTTAATCTTCTGCATCAATACGCTGTAAAGCTTGGTAACGCCAGGGTCATTAAATTGTGAAGCAACCGTTCCGTATACAGGCAAGCTATCTGCTTCTTCGTCCCAAATTTGGTGATTCCTAGCGTATTGCTTTTTCACATCTCGCAAGGCATCTAATGCGCCACGTTTGTCTGATTTGTTCAATGCAATGAGGTCGGCAAAGTCGAGCATATCGATTTTTTCTAATTGTGTAGCAGCGCCATATTCGGGAGTCATTACGTACATCGACAAGTCGGAGTGTTCGACAATTTCGGTATCGGATTGCCCAATGCCCGACGTTTCCAGAATAATCAAATCAAAGGCAGCTGCTTTTACGATTTCTACTGCATGCCTGACGTATTTGGACATAGCAAGATTCGCCTGCCGAGTGGCCAACGAACGCATGTAAACACGTGGGCTATCGATGGCATTCATACGAATACGGTCGCCAAGCAATGCTCCTCCTGTTTTACGTTTCGATGGGTCTACCGAAATGATAGCGATTGTTTTATCTTCAAAATCAGACAAAAAGCGGCGCACTAATTCATCTACTAAAGATGATTTACCCGAACCACCAGTTCCTGTAATTCCAACAATTGGAATTTTATTCTGATCGGCTAATTCTTTGATTGCCGCCATGCTTTCGGTCATTTGTTCGGGATAATTCTCCGAAGCCGAAATCATACGAGCAATGGTGTTGGTGTGTTTTTGTTTTAATTTTTCGAGGTCAAGTGTTGCGTTTTCTCCTATCGGAAAGTCGCTTTGTTGTGCCAAATCATTAATCATGCCTTGCAAGCCCATCAAGCGTCCATCATCGGGAGAGTATATTCGAGCGATGCCATACCCCTGGAGTTCTTTTATTTCTTGCGGAAGAATAACTCCGCCACCGCCGCCAAATAATCGAATATGCCCTGCACCACGTTCTTTCAGCAAATCGTACATGTACTTGAAAAACTCAATATGACCGCCTTGATACGAGGTAATGGCTATCGCTTGCACGTCTTCTTGAATGGCACAATCGACAATTTCTTGTACCGAGCGATTGTGTCCCAAATGAATCACTTCGATTCCTGTGGACTGAATTATTCGTCGCATAACATTAATAGCTGCATCGTGCCCATCAAAAAGCGAAGCGGCTGTTACTACTCGAATATGGTTTTTTGTTTGATATACTGGTGTTTGTTGCATGATTCTGTTTTTTTTTGAGGTCTTCGACCTATTTGATGTAAGGTTTTCAATCTTTTTTTTTACTCAATACGCAATGTCCAATTTTGAATTTCTAAATTACTTATATTTTCATAATCTTTTTCATTATTGGTTATCAAAGTTAAATCATTAGCTATTGCCATACCTGCAATTAAAATATCATAATTCCCACTATGTCTTCCCTTTTGTCGTAATTCAGCAGAAATCTCTGTTGATAATGAGCTTGTATCCAAATGTTCTGTATTTTCTTATCAACGCATTAAAATCTCGAATTTGCCTTACAGCATTTCGAAACTTTAATCCTACAAGGATCTCTACTACTGAAATTCGACTAATATAAACATACTCTTTATCATTAATATAGTCGTCAAGATTCTTTACTACATTCTCCTGTTTCTTCATATAATAGGACAATATATCACTGTCTACCAAGACTTCCTTTTTTCTTTTTATTATTCTGCCAATCGATCATTCATTTGATTATTATTCATATCTCTATTCTCGTTAATTTCATCAATCAAGCTATTCCAATCGAACACTTTTTCTTCTAACGGTTCGCTAATCGTTTCATTTTCTTCTGGTAGATGAGTACGAAAAGAATGAATGATAGCGTAAAAGTTTGTAAATATTCATCAGGCACCTCACTCAGCTCCAAGACAATATTCTTAATTAATACATTCCTGTCCTGATTATCTATCACTTCAACCATAGCTGTAATTTTTAATTCATTTTAAGGTCTTCGACTTAGTTACGTCTCTCTTTTTTCTTATTTTGAATGCCCAAATTTAATAATTTTACAGATCATTCACAACAATAAATATAAAACGTAAAAAAACAAAGAAAACATTTTTTCTTTTGTACAAAAACTTCTACGCTTTTATTCCATTTTTTTTTTGTATATTTGTAAAACGACAAAAGCACCCGCTAGTTCGGCATAAAAAACTAAGAACCTAACAAAAACTCTATACGTGAAAAACATCAAGATACTTTGGGCTGACGACGAAATAGACTTACTAAAAATACATATTCTGTTTCTCGAAGAAAAAGGCTATGAAGTAGTAACAGCCAACAACGGCGATTTAGCTTTTGAGCTAGTTGAGAAAGAATATTTCGACATCATATTTTTAGATGAAAACATGCCTGGGCTTAGTGGTCTGGAAACACTTGATTTGATAAAGAAAACAAAGCCCTCGATTCCTGTCGTGATGATTACCAAAAGCGAAGAGGAAGACATTATGGACGAGGCTATTGGATCAAAAATAGCAGATTATTTAATCAAGCCTGTGAATCCGAAACAGATTCTACTCACCATCAAAAAGAATGTAGACACCAAACGCTTAATCACGCAAAAAACTACCTCTGCTTATCAAACCGAGTTTTCGCAGTTGGGTATGCAAATAAACGATACCAGCAACTTTAACGATTGGACAGAGATATACAAAAAGCTAGTTTTCTGGGAAGTAGAGTTAGAGCGTTCCAACGACAACACGATGGACGAAATATTGCTGTTTCAGAAAGATGAAGCGAATGCGGCATTTGTGAAATTTATCAAAAAAAACTACATCAGCTGGTTTACGAATAAAACAGACAAAGCTCCACTCCTACCCCACCAATTAGTTAAAGAAAAGGTATTTCCGTTACTGAAAACACACAAAACGGCACTCATTGTTATCGATAATTTGCGCTACGACCAATGGAAAGTGCTACAAACGGTGATTAGTGAATATTATCAGACCGAAGAAGAAAGCTTATATTCTAGTATTTTGCCCACGGCGACACAGTTTGCTCGTAATGCGATGTTTGCAGGTATGATGCCTTTGGATATAAAAAAGAATTATCCTCAATACTGGAAGGAGGAAAGCGAAGAAGGAAGCAAGAACCTGTACGAAAAAGAATTACTACAAACCCAATTAGACCGATTTCGTTTGCCATACAAAATGCATTACGAGAAAATAGCCAACACGCAAGCGGGCTACCGATTGCTCGAAAAATTAAATGATATTCTGAATAATGATCTGATAGCCATCGTGTATAATTTTGTGGATATGCTCTCGCATGCACGTACAGAAATGGACATGATTAAGGAATTAGCACAAAACGAAGCTGCCTACCGCTCGCTCACTCTCACATGGTTTGAGCATTCGTCTTTGCTCGAAATGTTCAAAGAACTAAGCACGAGGGATATTCGAATTGTATTGACTACCGATCATGGTACGATACGCACCAATACTCCCATCAAAGTAATAGGCGACAAAACCATTACCACCAACCTACGCTACAAGCAAGGGAAATCCCTTAATTATAAACAAAAGGAAGTTTTTGAGATAACAAATCCTCAACAAATCGGTTTGCCTACAAGTAATTTAAGTTCAAGATATATTTTTGCATGCAATAAGGATTTTTTTGCTTATCCAAATAACTATAATCATTATGTGAAATACTATAAAGATACATTTCAGCATGGTGGCATTTCCCTCGAAGAAATGC
This sequence comes from Bacteroidales bacterium, assembly GCA_029942205.1. GTDB lineage: Bacteria > Bacteroidota > Bacteroidia > Bacteroidales > JAOZTL01 > JAOZTL01. The sequence continues at coordinate 6,839 of JAOZTL010000166.1, forward strand.
TAATTCCCGTGATTACACTGAAACCAAAAAGATAAGGTCTTCGACCTTTTTTGATAGGTCTTCGACCTTTTTGATGGGGCTTACGCACGAATATCAAAAAAAGTTATACA
>JAOZTL010000167.1 GCA_029942205.1 Bacteroidales bacterium
TATTTTCAGAACTTTTAGCTGTTTCCAAAATAATATTTGTTGCCAAATTCGATTCTTGAGCATCGTCATCACACCATCCAATAGCTACGACTTTATAATATGCTCGTTTTTGATAAACTTTCAAATAATCAATATATTCTACTTTATCATTTGGCTGAAAAGTTGCTAATGGCTTAAAATCACCTGTTGGAGTATCTGATTTTCTCAATTCGTACATTACATCAGCTGCTTCATCTACTGTAAATTTTAAGTATAATTGATCGTAGCCCAAAACTGTTCCAAAATCGGCATTCATAATTGTTGGCATTGGTGGCATATCGGCTGTCATTACTACCATATTTGACATTATCGTTGTTCCATCACTTTTTATTCCTTCTATATAATAGAGATATGTTTCCTTAGCCACAAGATTATGATGTACATATTCAATTGTTTCTGATGATAAATTTGACAATAATACAGGAGTAGCTACGGGTTCTTGAATTAAATTTACTCGATACTCCACCAAATCACTCCCCCAGCCAATGTAAGGCAACCAATTTAAGGTATTTAGACCATGACACGCATCAAATGTAGGCGGACTTAAATAGACACTTCCGTGCTCGGCACTCATATTGCTCAACTCAATATTTCCATTAACGTTTTTGAAAGAAGCAACTCGATAAACTTCTTGTTGAAATTGAGGAATTGCTAAACCAAATGAAGAGGAAACATCTGTATAACTAAACGTATACGGATCGTTTATCACAGCCACTTTATTAAAAGAACCATCTACAACACCTGCTTGATTAAATATTTGTCGATAAATGTAATATCCATCGACTTGAGTAGGATCGCTTACTTGCCAAGTAATATTAGCCTTTGGTGGAGTTGCTATGATAATCGAAACCGAAAGGATTTCTGGAACTGGCTGCGCAAAGCTTAATAAACTAGCCATTGATAAGAGAAAAACTACAATTATTTTATACATAATTTCTTTTTTTTATTTTCTTATTTTCCTGCTGTAACAGTATACATCGAATCTTCATGCAAATAGAAATTTGCCAATTCTAAAATACGATTAGGTGTAATATTCTGAATATGATATAAATATTTATCATAAAAAGAATAATCCAAACCATATTCATAAATTGACTTGAACTGAGTAGATAATGCAAAAGAACCATCAAACATTCGCAATAGTTCTCCTAACATAAAATTGCGTACAGTTTGCAATTCTACTAAAGAAATTTTCTCTGTTCGTATTTTTTTCAATTCTTTCCTTATTTCATCTAAGGAAGCATCTGCTACTTCGGCAGCAACTTCGGTCATTACTCCAAAATAACCACTTTCTCTCAAACTACCTAATACAGAATATATTCCATACGTATATCCTTTTTCTTCGCGTAAGTTTGTCATCAAACGTGAACCAAAATAGCCTCCAATTATCGTGTTTACAATATCTAATTCAATAAAATCAGCATGTAACTTATTAATAGTTGGCTTTCCTATACGTATCGCTGTTTGTAATGCATCTGCTTTTTCAATATGTATCCGTTTTTGCTTACTAGGATTTAACGAAGGTTTACTTCTTTTTATTTTATTTGCTTGCCGATCCGAAACAAAAAAAGTGTCTAATAATTCTGATAAAGAATCGTCGATTTTCCCCGATGCAATAATGGAAAAATCATTTGATTTTAAATAATATTGTTTAAAATGACTATCCAACTGTTTTTTTGTTATCTTATCATAATCTGATAATTCGGCAAACTGTCCATAAGGGTGCTCACGACCAAATAACGAAGACAGAAAGTTTTTTCGAGCCAAATTTTCAACTTTTGTCATTTCTATCGTATACCCTTGTTTTCGTTTATTTAACAAGATTTCTAATTCGGCTTCGGGAAAACTAGGAGTATGAAGCATTTCCGAAATTAAAGAAAGGCTTCCTTCCAAATATTTATTTAATGTATATAACGTGATTCCTGCATAATTATTTTCGTTAATTGGCTGAAAATAAGCACCATAAAAATCCAATTGTTCTGATAATTCTCTTGCACTCAAGCGAGTACTACCTTCTCGGAGCATGGCATTGGTTATAGACGCTACAAGTGGCTGGTTTTGATACCAACTGCCTGCTTCGTACAAAAAATCTAATTTAACAATATCTTGTTCGCCTCCTTCAATCACAAAAAAAGAAGCAGAGTTTTTCAATGGTCTCTGCTTTGCTTTAATTATATTTACCTTGTTTATTTTCTGAAATTCAACTCCTTTTGTTCTGTCTAAAATATTCATATTTTCTTTTTCTACCTCTTATTTTCCGCTATACTTTGCTTTTTCGCCTTGTACATCATCTGAATTAAAATTAAAACCTAAGCGTTTGCCTGTCTGTTGGTGTGTTTTTTTTCTTTTTTCTTTAATTTGAGCAACTGATGCTATTTTCATTCTATCGTAAGGAGGTACAAGTAAATCAAAATCAAGAGCATAAAGAATGGAAGATTCGATTATATCTCGTAATATTTTTTTGTCGAGCACCGTATTTCCAAAGTCTGTATAGTACCCCATTTGTCGCTTTCCTTCCACAAAAAATCGCATATCTTTGTTTATAAATATTCGAGCAACCAAATAGCCTAAATCTTCTTTTCTCCCAAACCGAAAGGAATCAGCTAAGAAATTATAAATATTTATAATGCCAGAGTACGTACTCATTTTGTTACTTTGTACATACGAAGTTTTCCAAACGCCATGATCTCGGTCAAATTCAAACACATTAGTATGCATTCCAAAAATCATCATGTCGCCTGCAACTTTCAGTTCTGCCTGATAATCACCTCTTTCCTTGAAAACAAATGATTTTCCTTTTTCTGGGATGTGTGTTTTTGGAACAAATTCCGTTTCCATTTCACGCAAAACATCTTTCAATAAATTAAAAACAGACAAGGTATTTGTAAATACTTTTTGCTTCAATACCGACTTTTCGGATAATATTTTTAATATTTTCTCTGCATTTTCAGTCATATAGTCCTAATTTTAAGCACTCTGTTCTGTTTTTTTACATTCTATATTTTTTTGCTTTTAACTTAAAAACTTATTCAATTAAAGTTTTTATAGACGTTTACGAAGTTACGATAATTTTTAAAAAGAAAAAATAATTAGATGTATTCATTGAAATATTGTATAGAAAGAAAAAACAACGAAAAAATCACTTCAAATTACTATTTTTTAGCAATCAGAAGTGATTTATTTTTTAATAGAAAAAAAATTAGCCATTCTGTTTTTTTATCAAATTCAATGCAGAGCCTGCTTTGAACCATTCTATCTGATTTTTGTTATACGTATGATTAGCAACTATTTTCTCTACATTTCCGTCTTTGTGCTTTATTTCTATTTCAATCGTTTTACCTGGTGCAAAACTAGCTAATTTCACATCAATTGTATCGCCTTCTTGAAATTTATCATAATCTGCTTTATCGGCAAAAGTAAGCCCTAGCATGCCTTGTTTTTTCAAATTTGTTTCGTGAATACGTGCAAACGAACGTACCAAAACCACTTTTACGCCCAAGTTTCGAGGCTCCATAGCGGCATGTTCTCTGGACGATCCTTCTCCATAATTTTCGTCTCCAACAACAAAAGAAGCAAAATCAGCATCTCTGTAAGCCCTTGCTGTGGCAGGAACTGGCGCATATTCGCCTGTCAATTCATTTTTGATTGAATTTGTTTTTTCATTATAGAAATTAACTGCTCCAATCAACATATTTTCCGAAATATTATCTAAATGTCCACGATAACGTAACCAAGGACCTGCCATTGAAATATGATCGGTTGTACATTTTCCTTTTGCCTTAATCAGTAACTTAATGTCTTTCAAATCATTTCCATCCCATTCGGTAAAGGGTGTTAAAATCTGTAATCTTTTAGAGTCATTTTTTACAGCAACTTTAATACGACTGCCTTCCTCGGCTGGTGCTTGAAAACCATTATCTTCTACCATAAAACCCAATAAAGGCAATTCAACTCCCTGTGGTTCTTTCAGTTTTATTTTTTCGCCTTTTTTGTTTACCAAATAATCTGTTAATGGGTTGAATGTCAAGCTTCCTGCAATAGACAATGCCGTTACTATTTCGGGCGAAGCTACAAAAGCATAAGTATTTGGATTACCATCGGCACGCTTGGCAAAATTCCGATTAAACGAGTGAATGATTGAGTTTAGTGGCTCATTTTCAGCATTTTTTCGTGCCCATTGCCCAATACAAGGTCCACAAGCGTTTGCCAACACCGTTGCCCCTATTTTATTAAAAGCATCGAACAAACCATCACGCTCCATAGTATAGCGTACTTGCTCTGAACCTGGCGTAATATTAAATTCGGCTTTCACTTCAATATCCTGATTTACTGCTTGTTGAACAACAGATGCCGCACGAGTAATATCTTCATACGATGAATTGGTACACGAACCAATCAAACCGACTTCCAAATTGGCAGGAAAATCGTTATCTTTCACCGCCTGCGCCAATTCAGAGATTTTCCAAGCACGATCAGGCGAAAATGGACCATTCACGTAAGGTTCTAATTCTGACAAATTTATTTCAATCAATTGATCAAAATATTTTTCGGGATTAGTATAAACTTCATTATCTCCAGTCAAATAATTAGCAACTTTATCTGCTTCATCAGCAACATCAGTACGCTCGGTACTTCGTAAGTATTCTCCCATTTTTTGGTCATAACCAAAAGTAGACGTTGTTGCGCCTATTTCTGCTCCCATATTACAAATAGTTCCTTTTCCTGTGCAAGAAATACTTTTTGCTCCTTCGCCAAAATATTCAACAACAGCACCAGTACCACCTTTAACTGTCAATAATCCAGCAACTTTCAAAATCACGTCTTTCGCTGATGTCCAACCACTTAGTTTGCCTGTAAGTTTTACTCCTATCAATTTAGGAAATTTCAATTCCCAAGGCATTCCTGCCATTACGTCTACCGCATCTGCTCCGCCAACGCCAATCGCCAACATGCCCAATCCGCCTGCATTCACGGTGTGCGAGTCTGTTCCAATCATCATTCCGCCTGGGAAAGCATAATTTTCGAGTACCACTTGATGAATAATTCCTGCACCAGGTTTCCAAAATCCAATACCATATTTATCGGATACAGTGGCTAAAAAGTCGTACACTTCTACATTTTCGTCGTTGGCTGTCGTCAAGTCTGCTTTTGCACCCACTTTTGCTTGAATTAAATGATCGCAATGTACGGTAGAAGGTACAGAAACTTTATTTTTTCCTGCTTGCATAAACTGTAACAAAGCCATTTGTGCCGTGGCATCCTGCATGGCTACTCGATCTGGATTAAAATCAACATAATCGATTCCTCGTGCATAAGTTTTGCTCGCAATGCCTTCGTCAAGGTGTGCATACAATATTTTTTCGGCAAGTGTTAATGGTCGCCCTACAATTTTACGTGCTGCATCTACTTTTTCTGCAAGTTCGGCATACACTTTTTTTATCATCTTAATATCAAATGCCATTTTTTTAGTCTTTTTAATTATAAATAATTTATGTTCATTAAATTAGATTAAAAATTAATTTCTCTTATTTTTACTTGTCCAAAACAAATGATCTTTATATAAAAAACGTCATTTTCAATACATATCCAATAATAACTTCTTTACTTTTTACGGGAATATGCATTACTGCCCAAATTACATCGGAAATATGTTTTGGTTAGTAAAGCCAGAATTTGGAGGAAAATTAACTTTATAATATTCTTTAATCCATTTTTTTTGTCTAATGTGTAATGCAGAGTATTGCCATAAATTATTAATCCTTTCCAACAATAAACCCAAAAGTTTTAAATCTTCCTATTCTTTAATAGTCTGACCTTCAGCCTTGATGTGTTTTGAAAAACTAAAAGTAATATTTTTTTGCTTTTTCTCAACAGCCGCTCTTTGACCTTGTTTTCTTAGATAAATAGATTAAAAAAGAAATATTATTATATTAAATAATAATTTAATACAACAATAAGAAGTTTTTTCACAAAGAACCAAGTTGTATAATAATAGACTAAGGAACATAAATTAAATAAGCTATAACTGTAAATGTTATTTAATTTGCGTTCCTAAACATCTATTTTCTTAATAAGCCTTAGCAAATAGCACTCGTTGCATAGAAGGTTTTCCCGTAACAATACATTTTCCTTCTTCTAGCTCATTTTCGACAGGAATACAGCGGATTGTAGCTTTCGTCTCTTGCTTAATTCGTTCTTCGGTTTCGGGCGTTCCGTCCCAATGAGCAAGTACAAAGCCCCCTTTGCCGTTTATTATTTCTTTAAATTCCTCATAAGTGTCTGCTTTATTTGTGTTTTCGGTACGAAATGTGGAAGCTTTATTATAAATATTTTCTTGTATTTCGTCCAATAAATCACGAACCACATCAATAAGTCCTTCTTGTGGGTATATTTTTTTCTCTAAAGTATCACGTCGTGCCAATTCAATATTCCCTTGTTCCAAATCTCGTTGTCCTATTGCCAACCGAATAGGAACTCCTTTCAATTCATATTCAGCAAATTTATGTCCAGGACGGTAACCATCCCGATCGTCATACTTCACCGAAACACCTATCTTACGCAGACTTTCAACGATTTCTTTTACTTTTTCGGATATTTTATCCAATTGCTCTTGTCCTTTATAAATGGGAATAATTACGACTTGTATCGGAGCTAATTTTGGGGGCAATACCAAGCCTTTGTCGTCAGAATGAGCCATAACAAGTGCGCCCATCAAACGTGTTGAAACGCCCCAGGATGTCGCCCAAACATGCTGTAATTTACTGTTTTTATCGGTAAATTTGACATCAAATGCTTTCGCAAAATTTTGTCCTAAGAAGTGAGAAGTCCCTGATTGTAAGGCTTTGCCGTCTTGCATCAAAGCCTCGATAGTAAACGTATTCAATGCGCCTGCGAAGCGTTC
>JAOZTL010000168.1 GCA_029942205.1 Bacteroidales bacterium
GGAAACAAAAAATTCAGGATGAGCATGACCGCCGTTTATGGAACAGGATTACCAACTGGAGCACCACAAACAGGACGTGAAAATGCAACTTTTAGACTTTCTTCATATAAAAGAGTAGACATTGGATTTTCGGCAAAATTATTGCAACAAAAGTTTCAGAAAAAATCAACTAATACTCGAAATCTATGGATTAATCTTGAGATTTACAATATTTTAGGAGTAAATAATACTGTCTCATACCTCTGGTTAACAGTTGTTCCCAGTAATATAAATCCTGATTTTAATGCATCAAGCCAATACGCAATTCCAAATAGGCTTAGTTCGAGAAGAATCAATTTGAAATTAATATTCAGTTTTTAAAAAAAATCTATTGGGATGCTGAAAAATATTAGTTATATTTGATGACAAAATAGATCTAATTCATAAATATATCTTTTTGAACACTAAAATGGATATACAGTAATACATTATTTATTTTTATTAACCTATAATGAAATTAGGATGCCTTTAAAAAATTTACAAAAAGACCAAATCCGACAAGTTTTTTCAACTATAAAACCATATTTTAAGGAAAAATTAGGAAAATACACACATCAGAGAGTTTCTGGCGATTGGCATTTTCATGGTTTAGGTTTTGTGAATGGAAATATGACGTATGTATTTGGTATTAATATTGGCTTTTTCAAAAAAGAAGCATCCAGAGATTATAGCCATGTAGGCATGAACGTATTAGTGCGAACCAATGGAGTTAATAAAGATTTACGCCAAAAATATAAAGTATTTTTCAAAAAAGTTTTGAAAAATTGGGTATTTGAGAATGAAAAAATATATACCTCTGAAAGGGGAGGTGTAGGTACCGAATTTCCTCGTTATAAGTCTGTTAATGAACTAAATACAGAAGAGGACGTTCTTGATTTTTTTAAATCATGCATTGATGGTATGCATGAAGTATACAGAGAAATATACAACGATAAAAGTACACTTTTTGACAATGTACTACGTGCTGCTCCGCCTTGGGATGAATCGATTTTAGAAATATGTGAAGATGCACTTGGCATTGATTCTGAAGAATAGTTCATTTCATTGATATTGTGCATTCATGACTTTTTTGTATCCATACTTTCTTTTTTCCAGTATACTTGTTTTTATACCAATAATTATTCATTTATTCCATTTTCGGAATTTTAAAACGGTATACTTCAGTAATATTGATTTTTTATTACAAATAAATAACGAAAAAAGAAGCTATTCTAAAATTAAGCATCTACTAGTATTATTGAGTAGAATATTGGTAATTTTAGCACTTGTTATTGCCTTTTCTCAGCCTTATATTCCTGCCGAAAATACAAACAAACTATTTGAACAAACCGAAATTTGTATTTATATTGACAATTCGTTCAGTATGAATGCCAATAGTAGCTACGGACAATTGAGCGAAGTAGCTAAAAATAAGGCTTATGAAATAGTAACCGCCTTTCCTGAAGCAAGTAAATTTAGCTTAATCACAAATGATTTTGAAAAACAACATGCTTCATGGAATAATTCCACGCAAATTATTAAATATTTAGGACAAATACAGCAAAGTCCGAATGTAAAAAAGACCAGTAAAATCATTGAATATGCCAAAAACCTATTTTCTGATGATGATAAAATAAATAAACAATTATTCTTAATTTCAGATTTTCAAAAATCAACAAGTGATTTTTTGAATATGAAAGCCGATACTTCGTTAGCAATCAGTATGATACCTATTGCTAATCAACAAACGAATAATTTATACATCGATTCATGTTGGTTTGAATCTCCTGTACATTCGTTCAATCGAACTGATAATTTTTTTGTGCGTATTGTTAATTTTTCGGAAGAAAATTATCAGAAAATACCTCTCAAACTTAGCATTAATGACGAACAAAAAACTATTTTGAGTTTTGACATAACAGCTAATGAAAAAAAGATAATCCCCATTTCGTACACCAATACACAAAAAGGGTTTATCGACGGGAAAATTGAAATTACAGATTATCCCATTATTTATGATAATACGTTTTATTTCTCGTATCAAATTTCTGAAAAGATAACTGTTTTAGCATTAAGCGAATCTGCGAATAAAAATATACAAGCACTATTTGAAGATGATACAAATTTTGAATTCACTTCAATGGAACTTAAAAATATTCAACTCTCTCAATTACATTCTACAAATTGTATAATTATTGATGAAATTAGTAAGCTATCATCTGGATTGATTTTTGAACTAAATACTTTTATCAAAAATGGAGGAACTCTCCTTTTAATTCCTGCTGCGGATAGCGATATTCCATCCTATAATCGACTTTTTGATGAATTAGAAACAAATAAATTCGTTAAAAAAACAGAAAAAACAACAAGCATCAATGAAATAAACACCAATCATTTGCTTTACAAATATGTTTTTGAAGAATTAAAAAATCAGACAGAATTACCTGCACTTAATTATTATTATAGCATAGAAAAGCAGCATTTGAAAAATAAAGAAATTCTGCTTCAAGAAATAAGCGGAGATCCCATTCTTTCGAGTTCTGATATTGAAAAAGGAAGAATATACACTTTTACAATTCCTCTTTCTCCCGAAGAAAACGATTTTTCGATGCATCCCATTTTTGTACCAACGATCTATAATATAGCTCTTTATAGCCAAAGTTCGTCTCAATTATATTACACCATCGGGCTAGATCATAGCATTATTCTCGAAAAAGTTAAATTCGTGAGTGAGTTGCTAAAGATACGCAAAAAAGAACAGGATTTTGATTTTATACCAACAGTGATTGCTAATCAGCAAAGCCGATCGATACAAATAATTCTCGAAAACCAAATAACCAAAGCAGATATATATTACATAAAAGACAACGAGAATCCCCTAAAAAATATCGCATTTAACTATGACCGTAAAGAATCGGATCTCAGCCACTTTACAAGTAACGAAATCGAAGCTTTTTTGAATGATCGAAGTTTGAATAATATGACATTATACGATAATCAAAAACAATCTATCGTTTCACAAATCGAGCAACAAGCCAAAGGCTATCCGCTCTGGAAATATTTTATTTTTGCTTCTATTCTTTTTTTACTCCTCGAAATTTTACTTATCCGCTTTTTAAAAGCATAGAAGGTATTCAAGCTTTCTGATGTTACTTACTCAATTCTATAAATTCCTACTATTCAGTAAGATATAAGCTTTTAAATCATTATACACTTGCTTATATAAAATGGATACTATATTTTTATATTCAAACTATACGAATTTTGTTTTAAAATTTAAAATTCGTATATTTACACTTTAATCGTATAAAAGAGATCTTATGGATAAATTCTCCGAAAATATAAAATACCAACAAATTTCTGCTTCAGGAAAAAATTTATTTTGGAAATATGGAATTAAACGAGTAACCGTAGAGGAAATATGCACAGAAGCCAAAGTTAGCAAAATGACTTTTTATAAGTTTTTCTCTAATAAAATAGAACTTGCCAAAACAATATTAAAAAATTTAATTTCACATTCGCTCCAAGAAACCGAAGAATTAATAAACAAAGACTGTCCCTTTATTGACAAGATAAACAAAATGCTTGAAATGAAACTAGAAGCGACACAAAGTATTAGTTCTGAATTTATTTCTGATTTGTATAAAAACCCTGAGCACGAAATGATGCAAATTATAGAAAAAGCACAAGAAAAATCAATGGCACTAATAATTCTTTTTCTACAAGATTCTCAAAAAAAAGGATTTATACGCAAAGATATAAAAATAGAATTTATGATCTATTTTTTAGGTAAAGTAACACAAATGACTTTAGACAACGATTTACTTTCTAAATATGAAAACTCGCAAGATGCAATAATGGAAATTACTAATTTTTTCTTTTATGGAATAGGAGCAAAAAAATAAATTATGCCTGATTAAACGAAATATAAACTGATGAAAAAAATCACTTTCTTACTTTTATGGTTTCTCAATTTCCACCTTCTCTATGCTCAGCAGGATACTCTTATCTTCAAAGGACAATTGTCTGCTTGGTTGCACTATAACGAAAGCAATGATTTATCGACCTGGAGTGGTGCACGCTATATTCCTCAATTAAATTATTTATACACACTCCCGAATAAAAAAAATATAGATCTTGAAATTTCGGCAAATATGTATGGAAACCTTGCCAGTAATTTCACCGATTCTCTATTTTCAGCTGGACAGATAAATCCTTACCGATTATGGCTGCGATACTCGGGCGAACAATTTGAATTGCGAGCTGGTTTACAAAAAATAAATTTCGGATCGGCAACAGTTCTGCGCCCTCTCATGTGGTTTGACCAAATTGATGTGCGTGATCCGTTAAAGCTCACAACTGGGGTATGGGGGATTTTGGGTCGTTATTATTTCTTGAATAATACAAATATTTGGGTGTGGGCTCTTTACGGAAATAATAATGCAAGGGGCTGGGAATCAATTGATAGAAATAAGAATTATCCAGAAGGCGGGACACGAATACAATTTCCATTATTAAACAGCGAATTGGCTTTTTCGTATCATCATCAGATTATAGACACTCGCTCGCTTGTTGGTATTTTGCCTGCTTTCGATAAAATTGCAGAAAATAAATTTGGAATAGATCTCAAAATCGACTGGTTTTTAGGCACGTGGATTGAAGCTGCTTGGTCTGTTAAAAATGAAAATTTAGGAATTTTAACCAATCAAAAGATGATGACTTTTGGTTTAGATTATACTTTCGGTATCGGAAATGGATTATACATCATGACAGAACATTTGAGTGCAATAAATAGCGAAAAAATTTCGGGCATGGAAACGTCAATTCATTTTACCGCAATGTCAGCCAGTTATCCAGTCGGATTATTTGACAATATTCAAGTAATACTCTACTACGATTGGGCTAATAAATCTTTATATAATTTTATTAATTGGCAACGTGAGTTTAACAAACTCAGTTTGCATGTAATGGCTTATTGGAATCCCGAAAACTCAACATTACCAGCACAAGGAACAGGAGGCACAAGTCTTTTTGGAGGAAAAGGCATACAATTAATGTTAGTAGTAAATCATTAGTACTCTTGAATTATTCTTAGACGATCCTTATTAACTAGAATATATTCATGAATAAATTGAATTAAGCAAAATAGCAAATAAAAAATTATCATTTAATATGAAATAAAATGGAAATAATAAAAATTGAAGGAATGACGAAACGCTTTCCCGTGGGAGGAGGCGAATTTACGGCACTCAAAAATATTAATTTGAATATTGACGAAGGTGAATTTACTGGACTCGTAGGACCAAGTGGCTCAGGAAAAACCACTTTGTTAAATATTATTGGCTCACTGGATAGTCCGAGCGAAGGTACAGCAACTGTAATAGGCAAATCAATAGCTTCGCTTAGCCATAAGCAATCGGCATTGCTTCGAAATCAGCATTTGGGTTTTATCTTTCAGACTTACAATTTGTTACCCGTCTATACTGTGTACGAAAATGTAGAATTTGCACTTTTGCTCCAAAAAATATCAACAAGCGAAAGGAAAAAAGCAGTATTGGAAGCTTTGGAATGGGTAGGCTTGACGGACAAAATAAAATCTAAACCAGCTCAATTGTCAGGTGGTGAAAGCCAACGAGTAGCTATTGCTAGAGCAATGGTCAAAAAGCCTAAAATTGTATTAGCTGATGAGCCTACAGCAAATCTGGATTCAGTTAATTCGCATCACATTCTGAAAACCATGCTAAAATTAAATGAAGAATTAAAAACAACTTTCATTTTTGCAACGCATGACGAGAAAGTGATGAAATACCTCAAAAGAATAATATCATTAGCAGACGGACAAGTAGTGAAAGACGAAATGTTGTGAAAATAACTAGAATAATATTAAATTTAGACACTAAATCAAACTAAAAGATATGTTAGCAATTAAATTAGCAATAAAGAACCTACTGGGGGCTGGACTGCGAACATGGCTAAACGTAGGTATTCTATCTTTTTCGTACATTGTAATTATTTTTTATAATGGCATGATTGACGGATGGAATATACAAGCCCGAAATGATACACAAGCGTGGGAAATAGGAGCGGGGCAGTTATGGCATTCTGAATACGATCCTCTTGATTTGTATACTTTTCAAGATGCACATGATATTATCTCCAGCGAAATACAAAAAAATATCGATAAACAAGAACTTACACCAATTTTACTTGCTCAAGCATCGGCATACCCACAAGGGCGAATGCAAGGCGTATTACTTAAAGGTATTGATCCTGAGCAAAATATACTTAAAATTCCTTCCAAACTATTAAAAATGGACGACCTAGAAATAACAGGAATTATAGGCAAACGAATGGCAGATAATCTGAAAATTAAGAAACATGAAACACTTCTTATTCGCTGGAGAGATAAAAACGGAACATTTGATGCCATTGAAATACTTATTACAGAGGTTTTTGACTGCGATGTTCCTACAGTAGATAATGGACAAATTTGGATTTCGATCAATAATTTACAAAAAATGATGAATTTATCAAACGAAGCCAGCTTTTTTGTCGCCAACGAATCGTATACACACACAAATACCGAAAATTGGATATTTAAAGACCAAAATGTATTGTTGGAAAATTTGGATAAAATAATTCAATCGAAAAAAGGAGGGTCGGCTGTAATGTATTTAATTCTTCTTTTTATTGCATTACTTGCTATTTTTGATACACAAGTATTATCCATTTTTCGCCGTCAAAAAGAAATAGGAACTTACATTGCACTAGGCATGACACGCTTTCAAGTTGTTAAAATATTTACAATAGAAGGAAGTATGTATAGTATATTTGCTGCATTACTAGCAGGACTGTATGGTACTCCGTTGTTTATATACATGATAAAAACAGGATATGCCATGCCATCCAGTAGTT
>JAOZTL010000169.1 GCA_029942205.1 Bacteroidales bacterium
ATAAGCAGTTTTGTTGAACTAATAAGTAGTTTTTAGGGACTAAGAAGCTTTAAAATATTTTCAATAAGCAACGATTTTTGACCTATTTGATGTTGCTTACACAAATAAATTTGATAATTGGTAATTGCAAAATCTAAAAAATGAGTTTATGAATTGTTGATAATCAAAAAAGTTTAAAAGTTACAAATATGTAGAAAAAAAGAAGTACGTAGTATCTTACGCAACTGTAATTCTGATTATTTATGTTCCTTAATAAAAAAAACGCTATAAAATAAATTATAGCGTTTTTTATACGTTTGCGTAAGCCACCTCAAAAGATCGAAGATCTATTGAGGTTTTCCGTGGCAGTTTTTGTATTTTTTGCCACTGCCACATGGGCAAGGATCATTTCGTCCTACTTTCTTTTCAACACGAATAGGCTGCGTTACTTTGCGTTCTTCCGCTTGCTGTCCACCTCCGCTATTGCTATAAGCTGAGCCTGCATCTCTTTTTTGTGTTTTATAGTTCGTTTTTTGTCGGCTAGGTGTTTGTGCTTGTTTCACTTCGCTAGGATCTTTGATCGGGATGTGCGCTTTCATGAGCGACGATACGATGGCTTTATTGTTTTTATCGATCATTTGCTTGAATAGCTCAAATGATTCAAATTTATAGATCAATAATGGATCTTTTTGTTCGTAAGTTGCATTCTGTACCGACTGTTTCAGATCGTCCATTTCACGTAAGTGGTCTTTCCAAGCTTCATCGATTGTTGCCAAAATAATGGTTTTCTGAATGCCAGTAACCACATCTTTTCCATTACTCTCGAAGGCTTCTTTCAGTTTCAGTATCACGTTGAAGGTTTTAGCTCCGTCGGATACAGGCACTTGAATAGATTCGTACTGGTGCGCTTGCGTTTCGTACACATGCTTGATGACAGGAAATGCTTGTTCTGCCATTTTCTTAATTTTCAATTTAAAATTATCCAAAACCGAGTCGTAGACTTTGTCAATAATTTTATTTGCATTAAGTTTCAGATATTCATCACCGTCAATTGGAGCTGCAATCGATAAAATACGCATTAATTCAAAACTAAACTCTTCAAATTCAGCATTTCCTTGATAATCAACAACCAAACTTTCAATCGTATCGTACATCATGTTGATGATGTCTACATTCAGGCGTTCGCCGTGTAGGGCGTGGTGGCGTTGTTTGTAGATTACTTCACGTTGCGAGTTCATTACATCATCGTATTCAAGTAATCGCTTACGAATGCCGAAGTTATTTTCTTCCACTTTCTTTTGTGCACGCTCAATGGATTTACTAATCATTTGGTGCTGAATTACTTCACCTTCTTCTAGCCCCATTCTATCCATCAGTTTGGCTATTCTGTCTGATCCGAACATGCGCATCAAATTGTCTTCCAGCGAAACAAAAAATTGGGATGATCCAGTATCGCCTTGTCGTCCTGCACGACCACGAAGCTGGCGGTCTACCCGTCGTGATTCGTGTCTTTCTGTACCGATAATTCCCAGTCCTCCAGCGATTTTCACTTCGTCGCTGAGTTTAATATCCGTACCACGACCTGCCATGTTGGTCGCAATCGTTACTGTTCCTGCTGTTCCTGCTTCTGCCACAATATCTGCCTCACGTTGGTGCAGTTTTGCATTCAGTACGTTGTGTCTTATTCCTTTGATTTTCAGCATTCGACTGAGTAATTCCGAAATCTCTACCGAAGTTGTACCCACTAACACTGGGCGACCAGCATTTACCATTTTTATGGTTTCTCCGATAACGGCATTGTACTTTTCTCGTACTGTTTTATACACCAAATCTTGGTCATCAATCCGAATAATTGGTCTATTGGTAGGAATAACCACCACGTCTAGTTTATAAATATCCCAAAATTCACCAGCTTCGGTCTCAGCAGTACCTGTCATTCCTGCTAGCTTATTGTACATTCTGAAATAATTCTGGAGTGTAATCGTAGCCAATGTTTGCGTAGCGGCTTCTACTTTTACATTTTCCTTCGCTTCGATGGCTTGGTGCAATCCGTCGGAATATCGACGACCATCCATAATACGACCCGTTTGTTCGTCTACAATTTTTACTTTATTGTCCATCACCACGTACTCGGTGTCTCGTTCAAAAAGGGTGTAGGCTTTCAGCAATTGATTGATGGTGTGAATACGCTCGGTTTTGATGGCATAATCGGCAATCATTTGCTCTTTGCGCTCGGCAATTTCTTTTTGGTCGTCTGTGCTTTTTTCGATGTCGGTCAATTCGCTACCAATATCGGGCAAAATAAAGAAACTAGCATCTTCTGTATCACTCGAAATCAAATCGATTCCTTTGTCTGTAAGATCGATAGAGTTTGTTTTCTCTTCGATAACAAAATAAAGATCGTCTGTAATTTCTGGCATTCGTTTGGAATTTTCGGCCAAATAAACATTTTCGGTTTTGAGCAATAAGGTTTTCATGCCTGGCTCACTCAAGTATTTAATAATTGCTTTGTTTTTCGGTAATCCTTTGAAGGCACGG
The DNA here is from genome assembly GCA_029942205.1 of Bacteroidales bacterium. Taxonomy (GTDB): domain Bacteria; phylum Bacteroidota; class Bacteroidia; order Bacteroidales; family JAOZTL01; genus JAOZTL01. The sequence goes on from JAOZTL010000169.1 coordinate 2,518, forward strand.
AGTAATAAAATTCCGCCTTTTTGTGTATCGCTTGCTGCAATTAATTTTTTTGCGTCTATCAATAATTCCGAAACGAGTTTCCGTTGTACGGTCGCTAGATTTTGGATTTTAGGCTTCATGTCGTCAAACAGCTGTTTGCCAGCACGTGGTACTTGTCCCGAGATAATCAGCGGTGTACGAGCATCATCAATCAAAACAGAATCGACCTCATCCACAATGGTATAATTGTGGCGGCGTTGTACCAAATCGGTCGGGCTAATGGCCATGTTATCACGCAGATAATCGAAGCCAAATTCGTTGTTTGTACCAAAAGTAATATCGGCAAGGTAGGCCTCACGGCGTTCGTCGGAGTTGGGGCGATGATTGTCGATACAGTCTATCGATAAGCCATGAAACTCAAACAAAGGACCATTCCATTCGGCATCACGTTTTGCCAAATAATCGTTCACTGTAACCACGTGTACTCCACGTCCAGTAAGGGCGTTCAAGAATACGGGTAAAGTTGCAACTAGTGTTTTTCCTTCTCCCGTAGCCATTTCTGCTATTTTTCCTTGATGCAATACCACGCCACCAATCAGCTGTACGTCGTAATGAATCATGTCCCAGCGTTTTTCTGTTCCGCCAGATAGCCATGTGCTTGAATAATAGGCTTTATCGTTTTTGATAGTTACGCTTGGGCGGCTTGAGCCTAAATTACGGTCAAATTCGTTGGCGGTTACTTCCAGCTCGTCATTTTCAAAAAAGCGGCGTGCCGTGTCTTTCACCACTGCAAAAGCTGCGGGGAGAATCTCGTTGAGTACGTCTTCTATTTTTAGATCAATGTCTGATTCTATTTGGTCTATTTCTTTATAAATAGTCTCTCTATCTTCCAAATCGACTTCTTGATTGTCTAATTTGGTTTTATAATCAGCGATTTCGTCTAGCTCTGGCTTGATGTGCTCGTCGATTCTGTTTTTAAGTTCGGTAGTTTTGGCTCGAAGCTCATCGTTTGATAAATCTTTGAGTTTTTTATATTCGGTCTTGATTTTTTCTACCCACGGTCGGAGTTCTTTGTAATCTTTGTCAGATTTTTTACCGAAAAATTTTCCTATTATATTCTCTAATGCACCCATTATTAGTGTTTTATTTCTTTTTTATTGGTGTTTTTTATTCAACTCACAAAAGTATTATTTTTATTGGGAATAACGAATTTTGTTTTTTTTTATACGCAAGTATTCGTAGTAATTAATTAGTCTATAATAGTTTATTTTTAGCGAATTTATTTTAATTGGATATTAGATGAAAGAAAATAGTGAAAATGAAGAAAGACGTAAGATTTAATAAAAAAAATGGACTAAATATTTTTTTATTGTAATTGATTTAAATCATAAGTAAGAGGACAAAATTAAGATGATAATTATTTCAACATAAATCATTGATTAAGAAAATATTTTCATTCATTCATTCATTCGTGCGTAAGTAAGCAACATCAAAAAGGTCGAAGACCTTAGATGGAGATAATTCCGTTGAGGATGGCGTATTTCACCAAATCCACTGTTGTTTTTAACTCAAGTTTGGTGAGAATATTTTTTTTGTGCGTTTCAACAGTACGTGTGCTGATAGACAATTTATTCGCAATTTCCTTGTAGCTAAAACCTTCCACGAATAGCTTGATTACATCAATCTCACGGCTACTTAGTGGTGTTTCATTGCTGGATTTTTTGGTCTGCACTTTCTCTGTAAAACTTTTAAAAACAGCCTGTTGCATACTTGAACAATAATAGTTTTCGCCAGCATCAATTTTCGCTATGCCCATCAGAAATTCTTTTTCATCAATGTCTTTAAAAAAATAGCCAACACCGCCAGCCTCTATGGCTTCGTTGAGGGACACTTTATCGTTATTGGAACTTAAAAAGACGATTTTGATTGCAGGATATTTCTCTCGAACGATTTTAGCAATTTGAAAGCCCGATAGTCCAGGCAATTTGATGTCCAAAATCAGAATATCGGGTTGTTGCTGTTTCAGAAACTTGAATAAGTTGTTTGCAGACAAGGAACTGCCAATGAATTCAAATTGCTCATTTCCTGATAAATATAATTTTATTCCTTCAGCAATTATTTTGTAATCATCTACAATGTAGAGGCTTGTTTTTTTTGTCATTTTTAGGGTTTCTATTCTTTTTAGATAATTTTTGATAAAATAATCAAACAGACGAAGTCTGTAATTGAACAAAAAATTCAGATCCTTCGTTCAATTTACTTTCCGCCCAAATTTTACCGCCTAGTTTGTCTACAATATCTTTGCTAACCATTAATCCTAAGCCTGTTCCGCTATTTTCGGTTTGTTCTAATTTTGCATTAGGTGTGAATAAATTTTGTAACATTTCGTCGTTCATTCCAATTCCTGAATCTTTGATGGATATTATTGTTGTATTATTTTTGTTAATGGTAGAAATAACGACCGAGCTATTTGGTGGTGAAAATTTCACGGCATTGGCAAGCAGATTGTTTAACACGATGCTGAGTAATTTTCCATCCGTTTCTATTTCAATCGATTCGCCAATTTTATCTTCAATGGTAATGGATTTTTCTCTTGCAAATTCTTGAAGAACGAGTATTACCGTACAACTAAGGATGGATAAATTAAATTCTTTTTTGCTTACCGAAATTACTTTCGTTTGATTAATAGCCCAGTTCAGCATGTTTTCGAGTTGGAGTTTTAGAGCAACCGATGAGTTTAGCATTCGGTCAAAGTAATTGTCGATTTCTTGTTTTTTTAAGTTGTCAAATTTTGTTTTCAGCGAGAAAGTGATGGAATAAAAAGCCGAGAGTGGTGCTTTGAAATCGTGTGAAATAATGCTCATCAGCCTGTTTTGTGTGGCATTGAGTTGTTTCAGAGCCTTATTTTTTTCTTCTATTTCGTGTTTTTGAGTAGCTAGTATTTTGTTGGCTTTTCGTTTTTGCAAAAAGCTATTCCACACCGTTAGAGCGATAATCAGCATGAATACGAAAGCGGCAATAAATGAATTTCGTACGATTTTCTGTAATTTCGCTTCTTTGGCGAGTACGGCATCCTTTTTTTGTTGTTCCAGTTCGCTAGCCTGTTTTTCTTTCTCAAATTCGTATTGATATTCCAGCCCTGCTATTTTTTTGATGTTTTCTTCGTTGAAAATGCTGTCGTTTAGCGTTTTGTATTGCACATAGCTTTCATAGGCTTTTTGGTAACTTTTTGTTTCGGAGTATATTTTGGACAATTGTTCATACAAATCTTTTTGTTGCCCCAATAAATCCAATTCCTTAGCTAGCTCTAAGCTATTGAGTGTATAGCTGAGTGCTTTTTTGTAGTTTTTGGTTTTTAAGTGAGTATCGCCAAGCCCCATGTTCGATGTGCATATTCCATACTGGTCGCCAAGTTCGGTGCGAATAGCCAGTGCTTTGTTGTAATTTACAAAAGCTTGTTTGTAATTGCCGATAAGCTTGTAAACTTCGGCAATATTTTGATAACTGTACGAAACGCCTGATTTATCACCAAGTTCATTGTCTATTTTCAGCGATTTTTCTAAATATTCGATTGCCGAGTTGTATTTATTCAGAAAATAATATAAAATTCCGATATTATTCAAGTTATTAGAAACTACTTTTTTGTTGCCTATTTCGGTTGCTATTTTCAACGATTTTTGATAATAAACCAGTGCTGTAGAATAATTTTCTTGTCGCCAATGGATAAGTCCAATATTTCCTAAGCTTTTAGCAATATTGGGTTTATCGTCTATTTCTTCGGCTAGTATCAGTGCTTTCTGAAAATTTTCGATGGCAATAAGGTAATCGCTTTGCTTGCGTGAAACATTGCCAATATTAATAAAACATTTGACTATTCCATGTTTATCGTTATGCTTTTCGGCTATTTGTAATGCTTCGGCATAATATTCTTGCGCAGTGGGGTAATTGGATTTGTAATAATAATATAAACCAATAATGCGTAAACTTTCGGATTCTCCATTAGGATAATTAATTTTTTTTGCTATTTTTTTTGCTTCGTTGGCATATTTTAATGTTTGCTCAGACTCTGATTTATACAGCGTAGCGGCTGTTTGATTCAATAAATCAACTTTTGTGCTGTCTTCTTTGATCTGTTTGCTTAATAAGGCTTCTAAGCTGTCCGTTTTTGAAATTTGAGCATTTATCTTTGATAAAAAAGAGAAAATACTGGATAAAATTACGAGTAATATTATTTTTTTCATACGTTTTGATGTTTTATAAAGCACTTTGTGCTATTTCTTGTACTTACGCAATTTTGGAAATTCCGAATTGTATATTTATTTGATTTATAAATTGTTGATTTAATTAATATTAATGCGAATTAAGAGTTAAAAATGTACATTTTATATAAAATTATAATTAATTTA
>JAOZTL010000170.1:0-2105 GCA_029942205.1 Bacteroidales bacterium
GTTCAATTAGTAAATGCAACACTTTATTTGCTTATTTATTAGAACGATAATACAATATATTTTTCCCTTTTTTTCAAAATCTCTCTGCAAAAGCCGATTAGAGGGTTTTGAAAAAAAAGAAAAATATAAAGTCCATTCAATTAGCCGTTTGAAACGTTGCATTTACTAGTTGAACCTTTAGAAGACCTCTTATTTTGTTTCTGGTAATAAAGTTACTCGAACATATTTTTTTGTTGTAAAATATTTCTTTGCAGCAACTTTTATATCGGCATTGGTAATACTATTGACCGCTTTTTTGTATTCTTCAAACGATTTCATCTCATTACCCCAAAAGACAACATTATGCAAGCTTTTAAGCCAAAAACTATTTTCTTTCATTTTAGTTTCACGCTCGTTGATGTAAGTCTTTTTAGCTTTCAGAATATCGGCATCCGTAGCACCATTGGCTACAAAGTCGGTCATGATAGAAAATACAGTTTCAGATAATTTGTCGGCATTCTCTGGTGAGCATCCCCAGCTTACGGCTACTGTAACACTTGGTTTAGGTAGCTTATTCATAGAAATGCGAGCACCTACGCCGTACACACCACCTTGATCTTCACGCATCGATTCACGCAATTTGATCGAGAAAGCTTTGGATAAAATCTGTGTAGTCAAGTAGTTTTTGCTTGTCCATTCCGATTTATTATTCAAATAAATGGCTACCGAGCTTTTAGGCTCTGTTCCTTTATTAACAATGACTTCTGTTTTTTTCTTTGGAAATTTAATTTTCCGATCCGTCAATTGGTGCGCATCTTTGGTGCTAGGTAATCCACCGATGTAGCTTTGTAAAAGAGGCATTATCTTTTCTTGATCGAAATTTCCGACAAGATAAAACGTAAATCCGTTGGCATTTTTATAGCTTTTTTCGTATGCTGCAAACACTTGATCCAAGCTAAGAGCCGCCAATTGTGCTTCGGTAAGAGCAATAAATTTGCGTGGATTGTTAGAATAAATCGTTTTATACAATGCTTTGTAGAAAGCAGTTTGCGGATCAGCATCCATGTATTTCAGTTGATTAGCCATCGAAGCTTTAAAAGTTTCAAAAGCTTTTGTGTCTTTTGCTGCATTAGTAAAATACTGGAAATTCAATTGCAATAGCGTTTCCAAATCTTTAGGTGATGATTTACCTGTCAATCCGTGCTCCAAATCATCCATTACAAATCGGATACTAGCAGTGTTTCCTACCAATTTCTTGCTTAATGCAATTTTATCAAAATCGCCAAAGCCACTCATATTCATCACGCTTGTGATTGTGTTTGCAGCCACTATTTCGCTATCGGTAAAAGCCGAGTAACCTCCATTTGCATAAGCCGAAAATAGAATTTCATCATTTTTAAAATCCGTTGCTTTTAAAATTACTTTCGCTCCATTGCCAAAAGTCAATTCGGTATAACCGAAAGCTTTATTTTCTTTTTTGCTAATAAGCTCAACCATATCAGGCTTTTTGTTCATGATAGGAGCATCATTGGTTGCATCCACATAAGCATCGTATTTCTGTGTTTTTGTTTTTTTGATAATTGCCAAAATTTCTTTTTCTGTAGGCACTTTTACGCCTTCTTTTTCGGGCATTATCACAATTACACCAATATTTTCGTCAGTTACCCATTTCTTTGCCAAAGCATTAAGCTCTTCGATACTGATTTCGGGAACAAATTTTTGTGCATACGCATTTTCAAGTGCTATTCCTGGAATCGCTTCCCCTTCTAAGAAATTACGTACATATTCTGTAATAATATTTTTCGATTGTTGTTTGTCAGCTTCTTTAGCTAATTTTTCGTAACGAGCAAGTACTGCTTTTTTCTGTCTTTCGAGTTCCGATTGCGTAAATCCAAATTGCTTTAATTTTTCGTTTTCGCTAAGAATTACTTCAAAAGAGGCTTCAATCATGTTTTCTTTAGCTACCGCAATTGCACCATAGGCATCTTTGCTGCGTCCAAGAAACGAATTGTAATTGATGTTTGCAAATACAAAAGGCGCATCGGGCTGTTGTATTAATTCTTTAATACGACCGTTTATCATTCCGTTATAAAGCTGATGCATAATCATTTCACGGTATGATGCTA
>JAOZTL010000170.1:2115-6893 GCA_029942205.1 Bacteroidales bacterium
GTCTTGCTTATAAAAAATCTGTATCATGTTGTACGTAGCTTCTTTGTCGGTAACAATACTTACGAGAGGCTCTTTGTTATTAGGGATTTCAGTACTTTCTTTTTTGCGAGGATTTTTGTTTGCAGGAATTGATCCGAAATGTTTGCGAATCATTTTTTCGGCTTCATTTACGTCAATATCGCCTACAATGGCTACTGACATCAAATCGGTGCGATACCAATCGTTGTAAAATTTCAACAATGTTTCGCGAGTAAACGATTTCAATATCTCTAATTTACCAATTGGCAAACGGTTAGCATAGCGAGAGTTTTTCAATAAAACAGGAAAAAACTTCTGACGCATACGTTCTTGTGCACCAAGTCCTAATCGCCACTCTTCGATCACCACACCACGTTCTTTTTTAATCTCTTCGGGATCAAAACTAACGTTGTGTGCCCAGTCTTCGAGTACTTGGTAGCCTTTGTTTACCACTTCGGGATCGTCGGTTGGTAATTGTAGCATGTACACCGTCTCGTCAAATGAAGTGTAGGCGTTCAAGTGTGCACCAAATTTAACTCCAGTAAGCTCTAAGAAATTAACCAATTCGTTTTTCTTAAAATTCTTTGTTCCGTTGAAGCACATGTGCTCGGTGAAGTGAGCCAAGCCAAGCTGGCTTTCGTCTTCTTGCATCGAGCCAGCATTAATGGCTAAGCGCATTTCTACACGTTTGGCTGGTGTTACGTTTTTACGAATGTAGAATTTCACGCCATTATCGAGCGTTCCAATTCTTACATTCGGATCAATCGGAATTTCCGATTTTAGGTTGAAATCTTGTCCATAACTTTGAGCGAGTGTCATTAGCATAAAAGCTAGGATTAAAAATAATTTGTTTGTTTTGAGCATTGTTTTAAAATATTACGTTAAAAATCGACGCAAAGTTAAACAATTCTCTATCTTTTCTTTTGGTATTATGAGCGAATGTTTTGTGTTTTTATTGTCAATATAGCTAGAAATAAGGTTTAATGCTTGCCTAGCTTGTTTTATAAATTTGACCAATAGCTCTTAATTAAGGATAAATGATCGATTAAGCCTTCGGTTCATTGAGCTTATTTAATTTATGTTCCTTAAGCATTTATGCCATGTACAACACTCTGTTAAATTATGAATTATAAATTAAAACACAGATTTTCAACGACTTATCTTAAACAAACAATACTTTTCAATTTTCTGTAAATCAAATATATACAAAAACTTAACGAACTATTGATGTAAAAACACGATCAAAATAATAAAAAATGAATATAAAAATAGACGAAATCTGAAATTATATTTTTTCTCATTGCTACTTAAGAAAAAAATAGTACCTTCGGTGCAATTCATTCTATCATAAATTCACAAAAAGTAAATAAATACGAATGGCAGTTATTGATTTAAAAAAAGGTTGGATTAAAATTCCTAAAAAGGAAAGGGATCAACTTTGTCAGCAAATATACAGAAAATACCAAGCAGATGGCGGACAAAAAGAATTGAACGATTTTAATACCCATTTGCCAAATTACGATAGCTTGATTTCGTTTGTAGAACAAAACTTAATCGATTATCAAGTTGATAATAAATGCCAAATAAAAATCAATGGACAGACTTATAGTAAAATAGCCCCTGGAAAAACATTTCTAAAGCATTTCTTTTATACCAAACGTACGGAAGAGAAGCCACAGTTTCAACGGGTGAATATTGATATTTGCTACCTCTATGCTTTTGGACAAACACGTGAAAGCTTTCTGCTGAGTACCAAACAAGAACAACAAACGGAAACAAAAATAACTCTTCCAAATACGAACAAAAAAGTTGCTGACTTTCATATTTTACTTTCCTATACGTTCAATAACCTGCACGAAGCCCAAAAGATCGAAAACTACCTGAAAGATAATTTTAATATTTCGGTGAGCAACGACATTCGTAATAGCCCTATTTATAATACTGGCGAAATAGACGAAATATACAAAAAACTACCCGAAGATTCGTACATTATCAATCTGCTTAGTCGTGATTATTTACAAAATGAGCATTGCGTCAAAAGCCTGATTGATATTACATCAAGACATACCAGCTTGTTTATGAGGAAAACCATCAATATCTTTCTATTGGATATTTATGATGGAGAATACAATATTTTCAGTACAATGGGACAAATTGCCTTGTCGGTACATTGGAAATTACACATCGAGAAATTAGAAAAAATATTTTCTGATCATCTCGAATATTCCCCTTCGGATAATGACGAAGTACTTAAAGATATTGCCGAAAAAATAAACGAATTGAAGTTTATCAAAAGTGATATTTTTGATATGCTACATTTAATTACGAAAATGAAATCAAGCATTCGATACGACATGTTTTTTCAAAAAGTGAGTAGTCTCTCCGAATTGGAGCAGCTACTGCCCAGGGCTCTTTCTGATACAACAAACGATAAGTTTGAAAAACTGTACAACTCCATACAAGTACCATCCAGCAACGATCCTAGCAAACCAGAGTTTCCGCCTGCTCCTTTTTATACGCCACAATTTCCTGCTTCGTCTACCTATCGGCTAGAGGTAGAGGGCTTTAGTAATGTGTGGATCAAAGACGAAAGCTCCAACCCATCGGGTACGCACAAAGACCGCTTGGCGTGGGAGGTGGTGATTAAATACAAAGCATTGTTGGAATCTATCAAATACCAAAATAACAGAGAATTGCCTCAAATGTCTGTCATTTCATCGGGAGGGGCTGCCACTGCTATCCAAAATTTGTTCAATGTTTTTCAGATTCCTGTTCGGCTCAAGGTTTTGATCGATCATCAGCTTGATCCTAAAATGAAACAGTCCTTGCAAGAATTAGGCTGTGAACTGTACGAAACCGATTTGTCTGAAAAACTACTTAAACCCAACGATATAAAGCTATTGACCGACAATACCGAAGGCATCGATATTACTTATCGGGAAACTTTAGATCCGAACATGGACAATTATTACGACTGGCTGAGTTACGAAATCATCAACCAACAGCCCGACTACTGCTTTGTTCCTTTCGGAACAGGGGATCTATTTATTAATGTGCTCAATATTGTAAAAAAAGAATACTTTAATAGCTTTGTCAAAAACCACGATCCTCGTTTTAATTGCTCCTTAGAGCATTTGCGAAAGTGCCACTTTATGGCTGCCACCACACACGATAAGGAAACCAAATTGGATAAACTGTTTTCTAGTTATTTACCTTCTTTTAATGCTTACGAGAAATTCATTGATGAGCTAAAGTCTTATGCCTGTGTAGGTAACGAAACAGCTATTTATGAACTCGATGAGTCGCTTGTAACCGAAGCCAGTGCATTGGGCAAAGCGCAGGGCGTAACTTTTGAGCCATCGGGCATTGCTGGGCTGGCTCTGCTATTGCAAATGCAGGACGAAATTCCTAGCGATAGCAAAATATTAATTGTTAATACTGGAAAAACAAAATATAACAATGAGTTAAACTAGGTCTTTCGACCTTTTTGATGTTGCTCACTGTCCTAAAACTTATAAGTAATAGTACTTTACCGAAATTTCATAAAAAAACTTCGTTCACTATAAAATAATACTTTTTTTTACTAGCTTTGCTGAATAAGCACTTCGTGCTATTTAATGTTACTAAGTAATTTATCCCTACGTACGGGACTACTCATAGCTCATCCCTTTGGGGATTTATACTGAAATGCTATCCTAATTATGAATTTAAAACGTTTCTTTTCTGCCTGTTTTCACTCATAAAATTATTCCATAACACAGGCTATGCAAGAGTTTTATGAATAAAAACAAACAAAAAATAATTCATTTTCTAAATCACAACTATAACAGCAATTCAATATAAACTTACGTAAGCAACATCAAAAAGGTCAAAGACCTACAAACCTAGATTCTATGCAAAGAAGCTACGACATACAACTACCTACCAAATATGCTCTCGATGCTGATTTGGTGCAAGAAATGGCTCTGCTCAATGCCGATCTACACATCGAGATACTAGCAGAAAATGCCCTACGAGTAAGCGAAGCCGCTTGGTTGTTTGCCGATTACGAAGGCGTTGAAATCCTATTCCCCTGCTCCATATTCGCCGACAGTAATTTTGACGAGCTTTACGCCATCAATCCCAAAGAATTTAATTTTGAACAAACAGGAAATCACTCAATCATTCTAAAAATGGGAACTTTTTATACAATTGGATTAATAACCACAAGTATTTTAGTTAGCCTAAGTATCTGGGCAAAGAGTAAGAATAAAGGAAAAGTACTTCCCGAAAATACAGAATACCACCTCAATAAAAACAAAAAAGCCAATAAAAAGCATAGTGTCTACATGGCTGATGTTTCTTTTATCAGTTACGATAAAGCCTCCGAAAGTGAACAAAAAGGATGGAAAGAGCGTATTCCCGTTGCTCCCACCTTAAGTATCGAGATTGTTTCATCTAAATATGGACTAAAGCCTGCTCTGCGCAAAATGCAAGACGTGTGGATGGCATACGGTACGGATATTGGCTTGGTGGTGTGCCCTTTCAGCGAAAAGATTTTTATCTTCGAAAAAGATGCTGCCAATTACCGCCAACAAAGTATTTCTGTTCCTTTCACGCATCCATTACTCCCCAATTATGTTGGCGATTTTAGCGAAAACTAGGTCTTTCGACCTTTTTGATGTTGCTCACGCAAAGTCTTCAACCTTTTTAATATTACTCACACAAGGTCTTCCGAAAGTTCAATTAGTAAATGCAACACTTTATTTGCTTATTTATTA
>JAOZTL010000171.1 GCA_029942205.1 Bacteroidales bacterium
TTTTGTTATAAAACAAATTAATGTCGGCTCGACAATCCGTAATTCAATGAGAAATCATTTGCTGGAGTGAAAGGCAGCTTAATTTAAGCAGCAAAATTAGAGTAATGACTGATTGAAATCAAAAATGGTATAAACCAGCTGTAAAGATACACTATTTTCTATGAAATACAGAAATTCAGAAACATAAATTAAATAAGCTATAATAGCTAGGTGAACTTGCTTTGTTTTTTAACGACTTAAAAAAATCTACCAATAGCCTAGCTACGAAATGATTTTGTAAAGAAGATAAAGCGAAAAAGAAACATTTTGCTTTTATAATTATTGCAGCATTTTAGTATAATATTCGGATTAATGATTACCTTCGTGCTAAGATAGTCGATGGGTGAGCAGCACGGATAAGCATTAATAAATTTGAAGCATGGATAATAAAAAAACATTAAAAATAGGACGTTCTGATTTTGGATTAATTGTAAGGAATAATCATTATTTTGTGGATAAAACAATGCTTATTGATGACTTTTATCATAACGGGAACGATATTATGCTGATCCCTCGTCCGAAGCGTTTCGGAAAAACATTAAACCTATCCATGATTGAACATTTTTTTGATGTTCAAAAAAGCGAAAGTGCAAGCTTGTTTGCCGAATTTGCGATAGCCCAAAAAGAAGCCTTTTGCAAGGAACATCAAAACAAATACCCCGTAATCAATATTTCCTTGAAAGACATAAAAGCATCAAAATGGGAGGCTTGCCTTGAACGATTCAAAATGGAAATTTCTGATCTGTATAGCAAGCATGAGTATTTGTTGGAATCGACTAAGCTAAGTGAATTAAAAAAAAATAATTTCAGACAAGTACAAAATAAGACAGCATCACAGGCTCAATATGAATATAGTCTTAAACATTTGAGCGAATATTTAAAAATACACTTTGACAAAGAAGTGATTATTCTAGTAGATGAATATGATGCACCCATCATCAATGCTTTTAATAATACAAATAAACCAATAAAGTCTATTGATAGAGAAAACAAAACATTCTATGAAGAAGTGATTGCTTTTATGCAAGTTTTTTTGGGTAGAACTTACAAAGGAAATGAGGATAATCTCAAAAAAGGACTTCTGACAGGGGTAATGCGTGTTGGCAAAGAAAGTATTTTTTCTGAATGGAATAATTTTGATGTCTTTTCGATAACGATGCCATATTTTTCGGATAGTTTTGGATTTACACAAACAGAAACGGAAAAAATGTTAAGCTATTTTGGTTTACAAGATCAAATAGCTGATATAAAAAAATGGTATGATGGATACCAGTTTGGAAACAAAGATAATATTTATAATCCATGGTCTATTGTTAATTATATATCGAAAGAAAAAGCAGGATTTCGCCCTTATTGGGTCAATACTGGTGATTATTCATTGATAAAAGATCGAATTATTGAACAAGGAGTAAAAGATAAAGTTCAGGAATTGATTGAAGGTAAAATTATTGATAAAGAATTGAAAGAGAATTTTGTGTTTTCTGATTTTGAAGCCGATAGCGAATTAATCTGGACATTATTAACCTACAATGGCTACTTGACACAAGTACGAGAAAGTAAATATGGCAATTATAAACTTCGTATTCCAAACAACGAAGTCAAAATAGTGTTTACGGATATAATAATGAATTGGCTGAATACAAAAGTGAAGATAAAGAGGGATTTACTGATTTCGACAGCCGAAAATTTAATAAATAATGAGCTGATAGAATTTGAAAAAGGTTTCAGACAAATTATTGGCGATACGGTGAGTTACTTCGATACCGCCAAGAAAACCGATAAACAGAGCGAAGAAGTAATTATTGAACCCGAGCAGATTTATCATGTGTATACGCTAGGTTTATTAACTATTTTGAGCGATGATTATATCATAAAATCGAACAGAGAAAGCGGAGAGGGACGGTATGACATCATGCTGATTCCTCATGACAAAGCACTAAAAGGAATTGTGATAGAACTCAAGCAGATAGAAAAACAAAAAACGAAGGAAGATACTCCGCAACTAGTACAGCGAATTAATAAAGAAATAAATAATGCCTTGGTACAAATGGAGAAAAATGAATACCATAAGGAATTGATTATAAATAAAATAAAACCAGAGGATATTATTAAACTTGCAATCGTGTTTGTAGGGAAAAAGCCTTACGTGAATGTGGTTGGCTAAGATCTACCGCCTCTTTATGCTTACGAATGAGTGAGAAAACCTCGAATCGAGTGTCTGGACTGGACGAAATACCACCTTAGTTTGAAAACGCTGGCAGGGTTTAATGAAATTTTGAAATAACTTGTAAGTTGTTGATTGCAATAGATTTGTATAAGTGCGCAAGCAACATCAAATAGGACGAAGTGCTTAGGCGTAACTTGCTGATTTAGATTGATAATTTGTCAAAAAAAGGACAAAATAAATATCAAAACAGAAGAAATCTGTTATTCTGTTTTTCCCTCGACCACAATTACAATTTCGCCTTTCACTTTCTTTTGTTCAAAATGTGCAATCAGTTCGGCAAGTGTTGCCTGTTTATTTTCTTCGTAGAGTTTGCTTATTTCACGGGATACAGACGCACGCCTATCCAATCCAAAGTGCTCGCTCATTTGCGCCAGTGCTTTTAGTAAGCGATAAGGCGATTCGTAAAAAATCATGGTACGTGTTTCGTTGGCAAGCGCCGTCAATCGTTTTTGACGACCTTTCTTTTGTGGCAAAAATCCCTCGAAGCAAAAGCGATCGGAAGGTAATCCAGAATTAACCAACGCAGGTACAAATGCCGTTGCGCCAGGTAATGTTTCCACTTCCACTCCCTGTTCGATACAAGCCCGTACCAAGAAAAAGCCAGGATCGGAAATCGCAGGTGTACCAGCGTCCGAAATGAGTGCAATGCTTTCGCCTGCCTGCAAGCGCTCCACAATTGCGTCGGTGGTTTGGTGCTCATTGTGCAAATGATGCGATTGCAAGCGGTTCTGTATCGAATAGTGATTCAGTAGTTTACTACTCGTGCGTGTATCTTCTGCCAATATCAAGTCTACCTTTTTCAATACCGCAATGGCTCGAAATGTCATGTCTTCTAAATTCCCAACAGGTGTAGGAACAATGTATAATTTACTCATTTATTTAATTTTTCAAGATCTTCGATCTATTTGATGTGGCTTACGCAAGGTCTTCAACCTTTTTGATGAGTGTGCCTTGAATGGTGAAGATAATCAAATAAATTTAAAAGTTACAATTTATGGAGGAAAAAAAATATTTGATTCAATAATATCCAAAGGGTGCAAAGAGCCTTTATGCCGATATACAACGAACCGCCGTATACGAGAACCGTACGTACGGCAAAAGTGAGAGGTACACTGACTACCATTTGGTAGTCAGCCATCTACTCGATTAGGTGTGTTTATTTTTCATCAGCATATTTAATAATAAGTTCATCTTCAAAACCAAAAAGCGTCAAGGCTTGTTTGATTTTTTCAAACTTTCCAATATTATCAATATTACCTTCAATATAGTAAGTTTCATTTAATTGGATTGGTTGTCTAGGACTGCTTTCTTTGGGCGTTTTTGTCAATGTAATTTTCTCCGCCAAATCAGAAGTGAAAAATGTTTCTGGTTGCAAATCAAATAATTGCCTAAAAACCTCTAAGTAAAGTTTTGACACCTGATTTACCTCTAATTTTTGGTCAAAGAATACTGCGTATTCCAATTTTTTAAATTTTGGTTCATTAGCTTCAAAGATATTCATTTCACTGTTTTCATCTCTTTCAGTCAGTTCCACTTCAGGATATTTCCAAATATTTAAAAATCTTTCAGATAATAACTCGAAACGCCTCTCTATTGTTTCTTTGTTCCATGACTCTGCTTCTGCAAGGTATTTGTTTAACCATAGCCGACTATCCTTATATCCTGCTTTTTCTAAATCTCGTTTAAAAATAAAAGGTTTATTTCCTAATTTTCCATTTTGGGTCAGGATTTTGTGGGAAAACATGTTCGATTGTTATCTCAGTATTATCTTCAAAACCTACTAATTCCTTATTTTTAAAGTTTTCGAGCCGTTCTAAGAAATAAGTTCTGTTTTTAGATTTTATATTATATACATCCTTGTGTTTTAATGCATCCAAAACCTCTTTGTTCTTTGGAAACCGCTGTGAACCTGGTCTATTAAGTAACCATTTTTGAATAGATTCGATATAATTTTCTTTATCGACCTTTTCGTAAAGAGTCATAAATATTTTATTCAATGCATTTGTTGGTAAGCCAACAATAAAACGTCTCCATGTGAATGATTGTATGAAGTTTAAAAGTTCAATAAACGTTTCTTTCGTTATAGCTTTGTCTTCAAAATCGTGATAGACTTGCATTAAGAATGGATACGCTACATTAATTTCAAGTCGATTAATGTATTCTAATTGAAGACGAATATCTTTATCTTCTTCGTTTTTAGGGTTGAGTAATCTATTATAAAATTTAGCCAGAGACTTTATTGGGGCTAAATTTCCCTCTAATACGTTAAAGGTATTTGTAGGGAATTTAGTTTTAAACTCAAAATATACTTTGTTTTTGTTTGGTATCTTTTTATTTGAAAGTGTTAAATAATCTCTAATGAAATTAGAAACCTTACTAACGTTAAGTATCTCATCTTTCGCTAATTTCTCAATTATATCCCAATAATTATTATATATTTTATTTTGGTCTCGTCTGTTTAAACCCATTAAAATATAGTTTCGGATAAGGTCAGCTTGGGAAAGTTCAAGTCCTGTCGAATTTAAACTTTCAAAAATTCTTTGTGGGGCATCTTTTTTTCTGTCGAGTGAAATCTCTACGAACATAAGTTTAGATAAACCCTGAAGAACAAATTCAAAATTTTCTGACGTTATTCGTTCTTTGAAATAATTGAAATTATCTACAAGTTTTGAGAATTTACTATATTCTTCATTTTCATCACTTCTAAGCAGAAATTTTAAAGCTGCATCATTATTCTCTGTTGGTCGTAATTTTAATTTCTCCTCTTCTGGTGCAAATTTATTAATTAAATACGTTTCGGTTATTTCATTTACGAGGGCTTCATCGTTGAGAACCTTAGCCAATCTATTAATGACAAGATAAACGAGCGTTAATGTGGTCAATCTTTGCTGACCATCAATAATTGTTAGTTCTTTTATTCTTGTTACTGTATATACATCGTCATGAACATAAACGATACTTCCAATGAAGTGAGCATTCATTTTTTTATGCGTTCCTGCCTCCAAAATATCGTCAAGAAGCTGTTTACATTGAGATATCGACCAATCATAATTTCGTTGATAAACAGGAATAACGAATTGGGTTTTATTTGAAGATAAAAAATCCTCTACTTTAGTCTCGTTTGCTTTCATATTTTATATTCAATTTATTATTCTAAAACCACACCTAACAAGCTGCTGGCTTCAAAGCAAATGTTATAGTTTTTTTTTATTCATCAAAGTATTTAAAATATATTTCTGCCAATCTTTTGTTAAAATTTTCTTTTAAATGACTTTTTATTTTTATACCGATTTCTTTTATTTGTGAAAATCTTTTTAAATATGCTTCTGATTGCCAATATAAAAGCCATTCAGCTTGAAAATTATCATAGTCAAAATCCTGATAATATGCACCTAATTGCGTGCCACCATTTTTATATAATTTATATGCTTTTTTTATGTTTTCATTATAGTCCGAAATTTTATCATTTGAAGTATTGAATAATTTATCTTCTTTTATTTCTATGATTGCTTTTCTGATGTCTTTATCTGTAAAATCTAATTCTGCAATATATTCATCTAAATCAATACTTCTTAATTCACTTAAAATATCTTCTCGGTCATCAAACCAATAATGCCCTGAAATTAAATTATATAGTCTTTTTTGATTAAATTTAGATAGAAAACGGTTTATTTTATTTTCATCAGTTTCGTTTTTATTTTGTTCATAAATTGTTTTTAAAATTAGATACGTTTTTTTAAAATCGTCAATTCCTATAAGATAGCTACCGTATGCAATTTCAAAAGTATTGTAATCCTGACTTCCTTCGCTTGTTTTTATTTTGTTAATTATTTTATCAAATTGTAAATTTAGATGCCACTTAATGATATTTTCTTTTTCTTCTTCTTTTTGTATATTTATATCAAATGTTTTTAATTGCCCTTTGTAGTCGCCTAATTGGTATTTCAAGCTTGGTACGATAATATTTCCTTGGTTTAAATATTTTTGCACACTATCAATATTCTCATATCCCTGAAAATTATATATCAAGGACGAATTTAAAATATTCAAAATAGTTTCAAGTTTATTTTTATATTTTGAATATTCAGCGTTATTTTTTAATAACAATTTATTATCACTAATTTTGATTGATTTAAAAACATTAAAAACAGATTTGTTAATTGACTGAATTGCATATTTTGAAAATAAAATCTTTATGAAATTATATTGATTTGTTGAAAAAATGCAAAAAAACATCAAAAAAAGGGTTTTTATATAATTTTAGAGGTCATTCCTACGGAATTTTATTTTAATTCGCATTTTGTAAACCCCGCATTCCGCCTACGGCTACATACGGGGCTACCAATAGGTTTTCCCTACGGGAAATTTTGGAATATTTTTATTTTATAAAATACAAAAAAAAGCCGTAGGCATTGGTCTATCGGTAGCCCCCGATGGCAATCGGGGGAAATGATAATAAAAAAATAAATAAAATCCCGTAGGATGGTCTATTTTCAATCGTAAAAATCAAAAACATATTGAATAGTGATTTGTGTGTAAAAATTAGCCATTGTTATGATTTTTATTGTAAAAAAAAGCTTTTTTTGATGTTTTTTGGTATATTATTAGTTGTAAACCCCGTAG
>JAOZTL010000172.1 GCA_029942205.1 Bacteroidales bacterium
TGCATTGCCCAGAATGTCTTCATTACTTAATGCTACAAATTCGACTTCTAAATCACCCTCGCCTATTTTTTCGGCAAAAGACGCTTTTAGTTTAATACTGGATACAAATTTATTTAAAAGCTTCAGCATAGAAGTAATTTCATCTTTTGCATCTAGCATCATTTTTTCAGGCAAACTTCCTGTAACTAAATCTTCGATATAATATCGTATTTTTAAAATAGTAGAGATAATTGACCTTGAAATAGACCATACTAAAAATAAAAACACAACTCCTATTAACGTAATTATTACAGAAAAAGTCCCAATAGCTTCTTTTATTGCATCATTGTTCCCTTTTTCTATTTTTGACACTATCGAATCAATATTCATATCAATTTTAATGATTGTTTCATTTTTCAAGCCAAGTAATCCATCTTTGTCTGAAAAACCAATCTCTATCATTTTTAAATAGATACTTTCTACTGATATTTTATATGCATCTAAATCTTGAATAATCTTTACACCCAAATAATTAGGATTCTCTTTTTTAATATACTTTTTATTTAAACGATCTCTTAAACTATTATATAATTTAATGAATTTATCAAATTGGTCTTCATTTTTTTCTTCTATCAGCAATTCGACAGACTTTTTCATCAACAGAAAATCCTTTTCAAAAGAAACTAATTCTCTTTCAAAATCAATGAAATTTAGAGTTAAAGACGTTTCTCGCAGTTTCATTTGACCAATTACACCATTATCCGAATTACCTAACTCTCGGTAAGCTTTTATCATTCGTTCAAATAATTGGTGATACTTAAAAGAATAATCTATCGTTTTTTTAAAATCCATACTCAAAGAATAGCTTTTTATTAACTCATTTTCAGAAACTTCGAGTAAATCAGCATACGAATTATCAAATACTTGATGAAAACCAAATACAGACTCATGCTCTCCTTTTTTAAAAAAATCATCAGAAAACTGATGCACAGCTAAAAAATTATCTTCTAACTTTTTTAAATCTAAAAGATTATATCTGAATTGATTTACTTCGACATTTAATTGAGTAAGTACATAAATTTTATTCATATAATGAAACGCAAGCATGCCAGATATTAACATAGCAACTGTTATTCCTACAGATATAAAAGTAAGCTTAGTTTTTATTGTATAACGATCTAATAAATTCATATATTATCAATCTAATTTTTTAATATAACTCACATGCATTTACCTAATTCTTCATGAAATGATCCTATTTTTTCAGAAATCAATCAGACTCTCGGCACATCAAACAACTTTTCAAAGATATAATAATAGCTAGCTAGTTACAAATAAAATGCCGTTAATAAAATAATCATTTTTCTTTTTTATTAAAAAGATTCGATAATATACAATTCATTTTAATTACATAACAATAAAAACAACTTTAAAACAGAATAAATAAATAATCCGCAAATAATATAGAGTCTTTTTTTTTTCAATCAAAACTTTTTTTCCTATTATTTTTCATCAAACATCAATAAAATACTATAATCCAATCGATTAAATAAAATTAAGCATACAAAAAAAAGACTCTCAAATATTTGATATTTCAAATAAAAATAACGTAATTTGCAAACTGTTTTTAGTATAAAAGAAAGAAAAATAAAACATAAAAAGATGTCTAAAATTTGTCAAGTTACAGGAAAAAAAGTGATGGTGGGAAATAATGTTTCGCACTCAAAAAGAAGAACTAGAAGAACCTTTTCACCTAATTTATTCTCCAAAAAATTTTATATTCCAGAAGAAGACCGTTGGGTTACTTTAAAAGTTTCGGCAGCAGGAATTCGCCAAATTAACAAAAAAGGAGTTAGCATCGCTTTAAAAGAAGCAAAAGAAAAAGGTTTTCTGAAAAATTATTAATATCTAATTTTAATTAAAAAATGGCAAAAAAAGGAAATAGAGTTCAAGTAATATTAGAATGTACTGAACACAAAGAAAGTGGAATGCCCGGAACTTCTCGTTATATTACTACAAAAAACAAAAAGAATACTCCCGGACGCATGGAGCTTAAAAAATACAATAAAATATTAAAAAAAGTAACTCTACATAAAGAGATAAAATAATACATTATGGCAAAGAAAGTAGTAGCATCCTTACAAAAAGGAGAAGGAAAATCATTTTCTAAAGTAGTTAAAATGATAAAATCACCAAAAACTGGTGCATACATTTTTAAAGAAGAGATTATTCCAAATGACAAAGTTAAAGATTATTTTGCAAAAAAATAGTTTAAAGACTTTTTAATTAAAACATTAATGCTTTCCTTTGTAATTAAGGAGAGCTTTTTTTGTTTATTAAAAACGCTTGCTCTAAAGTGATCAATTTAATATAAATACCTCTCAAACTACTAATGTTATGGCTGTTTTCGGAATTTTCTCTAAGGATAAAAAAGAAAAACTAGACAAAGGACTCGAAAAAACAAAAGAAAGTGTTTTTAAAAAATTATCGAGAGCTGTCGCAGGAAAATCAAAAGTTGATGAAGACATTTTAGATGATCTTGAAGAAATATTGATTAGCTCTGACGTAGGCGTGGACACTACCTTAAAAATAATCGATAGAATAGAAAAAAGAGTTGCTGAAGAAAAATATTTTGGAGCAGATGAACTGAACTCTATTTTAAAAGAAGAAATAGCGGCTTTACTTGAAGAAAATCAATCTTCAGACGCAACTATGGATTTCTCTCGACCTAATGGAGTTCCTTATGTCATTATGGTAGTGGGAGTTAATGGAGTAGGAAAAACAACAACGATAGGAAAACTTGCTTACCAATTCCATCAAATGGGTAAAAAAGTATACCTTGGAGCAGCCGACACTTTCCGTGCAGCAGCTGTAGATCAATTAGTTATATGGGGAGAACGAGTTGGCGTGCCTGTTGTAAAACAAAAAATGGGATCTGATCCTGCTTCTGTTGCATTCGACACCGTAAAGTCGGCAATAAAAAACAATGCCGATGTTGTGATAATAGACACTGCAGGAAGATTACACAACAAAGTAAACCTAATGAATGAGCTTTCTAAGATAAAAAATGTAATGCAAAAAGTCATTCATGATGCTCCTCATGAAGTATTACTTGTACTAGATGGATCGACAGGTCAAAATGCTTTTGAACAAGCCAAACAGTTCACTATAGCAACAGAGGTTACAGCACTTGCTTTGACAAAACTCGATGGCACAGCCAAAGGTGGAGTTGTTATTGGAATATCGGATCAATTTAAAATTCCAGTAAAGTACATCGGAATTGGAGAAGGAATAGCAGATTTACAGTTTTTCAATAAACACGAATTTGTAGATTCATTATTTAGTAAATAAGGTCTTAGATCTTTTTAATGTTGCTTACGCACTGGAGTAATCACTCTTATAATCAGAAACTTATCAATAAATGATTCATTTCTTTTAGAATCTATCGATAATTTTCATCAAATTAATTTCATTAAAAAGAACTCTATTCTTAATTAGAATCATTTCTTTCTTCGAATATAATTTTTCGCTTTTATTTTTGATATTCAATTATTTATACCCGAATCTATTTATCTATTCTATAAATTCTCTCCTTGTATTTTTTTTATTCTACACCAAAAATCACACAAAATCAGGTAACATTCATTTGAAATGAAAAAAAATAAAATAAACATTATAACATTAGGTTGTTCAAAAAATATTGTTGATTCTGAAAACTTAGGCACTCAATTACAAAAACAAAATATAGATATAGCATTCGATTCGACAAAAAATGATGCAAATATAATCGTTATCAATACTTGTGGATTTATAAGCGATGCTAAAGAAGAATCAATAGATACTATTCTGAGCTACATTCAAGCAAAAGAAAAAAAAGAAATTGACAATTTATATGTATTTGGCTGTTTATCTGAAAGATACAAAAAAGATTTAGAAAAAGAAATTCCTGAAGTAGATCAATATTTTGGAGTAAATAATTTATCCGAAATTGTCGAAAAATTAGGTGTTGATTACAAAAAAGAGCTTCTAGGCGAACGAACAACAAGCACTCCAAAGCATTTTGCTTACCTGAAAATTTCAGAAGGCTGCGATAGAAGCTGCTCTTTTTGTGCTATTCCGCTTATTCGAGGCAAGCACCAATCCGTGCCTATCGAAACGCTTATCAAACAAGCTAATTATTTAGCAAAGCAAGGGGTTCGCGAATTAATATTAATTGCTCAAGATTTAACATACTATGGCATTGATATTTATAAGAAACAAATGCTCGCTGAACTATTAAAACAGCTTTCTGAAATAAAAGAGCTTAACTGGATTCGACTACATTATGCTTACCCTGCTGCGTTTCCTAATGATGTGATTGATATAATAAATAAAAAAGATAATATTTGTAATTATATCGATATTCCAATACAACATATAAGCGATAATGTACTCAAAAGAATGAAACGAGGACATTCACAAGAAGTTACTAAAGCTTTAATAACAAAACTACGTAAAGAAATTCCCAATATTGCAATACGCACAACTGTGCTCGTAGGGCATCCTGATGAAAAAGAATCTGATTTTGAGGAGCTTAAGTATTATATTCAAGAAATAAAATTCGATCGGTTAGGAGTATTTACCTATTCGGAAGAAGAAGACACGTATTCTGCAAAAAATTATACTGATAATATTCCACAAGAAATAAAAGACCAACGTGCAGCAGAAATAATGGAATTACAACAACAAATTTCATTTGAGCTGAATCAGCAAAAAATAAATGAAAATTATATCGTTGTCATAGACAAAGAAGATGATGAATTTTATTTTGGGCGAACAGAATTTGATTCGCCCGAAGTAGATAATGAAGTAATGATACCAAAAACAGAAAAAAAATTAATTCTCGGAAATTTTTATAAAGTAAAAATCAGTTCTGCTACGGAATTTGATTTATTTGCCGAAATACAATAAATTACTGATAATCAAAGTTTAATAATTTTTCTCTTATGTAATTCAAAAAAACAATCGGCACAAGCTTTTACGTCAGCAAGGGCATCATGAGCTCCATCAAAGCCTTTTCCAAATAATTTGACATGTAACTCCGTCAAATTAGGCCACTTGTAGCCATACTTTCCAGGAATTGCACAAAAATCGGTAGATATTTTCATGGTATCGATGCGTGCAAGTTTATTTGGTATTTTTTTTACTTTTTTTCTTAAAAACTCTGCTCCTACTATTTTTTCATCAAAATTAATATTGTGAGCGACTAAAAATTTTGATTTTAACATTGCTTCTCGAAAATGATCTAGCACTTTACTCAAATCAATTCCACCAGCAATTGCTTTTTCTGTAGTAATACCATGAACATCAGATGCTTCTTTTGGAATTATAAAATCCTCTGGCGTTACGATATACATAATACTTTCTTTCAATTCGAGTTTATTATCGTAAATTTGCCAAGCTATTTGAACTAAACGAGGCCAGTTATCTAGCTGTGTTATTGGAGCTTTCCAATTTTTAGGTAAACCTGTAGTTTCGGTGTCAAAAAATAAATACATAAAATTAGCTATAAAAAAAGCTCTCCAAAGAGAGCTTTTATAAGTATAAAAAATCAAACTTCTTATTTGGCTAATAATTCAGCCATCTTTTTCCCTATATCTGCAGGAGAATCAACAACATGGATTCCTGCATCGCGCATAATTCGCTTTTTAGCTTGAGCTGTATCATCACTACCGCCGATAATAGCACCAGCATGTCCCATTCTTTTTCCTTTAGGAGCAGTTTCACCTGCAATAAATCCAACGACTGGCTTTGTTCCATTTTCTTTGATCCATGCAGCTGCTTCAGCTTCCATATTTCCTCCAATTTCACCAATCATTATAATCCCTTCAGTTTCAGGATCTTCCATCAATAATTCTACGGCATCTCTTGTTGATGTTCCTATAATTGGATCACCTCCAATACCGATTGCTGTTGTTTGTCCCAATCCTGCCTTAGATATTTGATCTACAGCTTCGTAAGTCAAAGTTCCTGATTTAGAAATAATTCCTACTGTACCTGGCTTAAAAATAAAACCTGGCATAATGCCAACTTTAGCTTGACCAGCAGTAATAACACCAGGGCAATTAGGACCTATTAAGCGACTTTCTTTTCCTGTTAAGTATTCTTTTACTTTTACCATATCTGAGGTAGGAATACCTTCTGTAATAGTAACGATTACTTTAATTCCTGCATCAGCAGCTTCCATTATTGCATCGGCAGCAAATGCTGGAGGCACAAATATAAGAGAGACATCTGCACCAGTGCCTTTTACTGCATCTTCTACAGTGTTAAAAACTGGGCGCTCTAAATGCGTTTTTCCGCCTTTTCCTGGAGTAACTCCACCAACTACATTGGTTCCATATTCAATCATTTGCGAAGCATGAAAAGTTCCTTCACTACCTGTAAATCCTTGAACGATTACTTTTGAATCTTTATTTACTAAAACACTCATTACTTTATATATATTTTTGTTATTTTTCTCCTCCAAAAGTAGGCTATTTATCTAAATTTACAAAAAATTACCTTAATTATTTCTCTAATTTTATAAACTAAAACCCTAATCAATTGATTCATTGAATTTAAGTAATCCCAAACGTGCGTATTTTTTATTAATTCAAAAACTAAAATAAACATTCAAATTGAAAAACACATAAATTTAAACTAATATTCCATAAATTACAAATCAAATGCTCAATATTTTATTCAACAAAAGTAAAAAACATAATCTACTAATTATAAGACAATAACAACAATCTAAAAAAATAACAATTTTTCATTTATCAAAAAAAAAGTATTAATCGTAAAAAAAATAAAAAAGAATAGGATAAAAACTCATTTTTTCTTAAATTTGTTCAATACTTTAATCTTTAAAAATTTATAAAAATGT
>JAOZTL010000173.1 GCA_029942205.1 Bacteroidales bacterium
ACTTGTTATTAAGTGATTACAGAAAAACTTAACGAAGTGTTGTTATAAGCACCTGTGAAAAATTAATTGTATATTTACTTATGGGCAAATTATTGATTAATAATATCTTGCATAAGTGCGTAAGCAACATCAAAAAGGTCGAAGACCTTATGCATAAAAAGCAATAAAAATTTAAAATAAGCGTTTATAAGATAAGTGCGGTTTGGTGTCGTGAACCAAGACGCATGATAAAGCAAATTGATTGATAAATGAAATGGAAATGAGCAACTAGTACAGTTGCTCATTTTTTTTGTTTATACGTAAATAACATCAAATAGGTCGAATATCTTAGAATTCTGATTTGAAATGAAATTGGATGTTTTTGAAATTTTGTTGTGCCATAGAAAGTGAATAAGCCGAATCTGCCAAAAACACATCCTTTCCGTGTTTATCCAAAGCCATTGCATGATGTTTCTTTCGTTTAAACTCTGTTATTTCATCATCATCACCAGTAATCCAGCATGCTTTGTGTAGCTGTATGGATTCGTATCGAGAGCTTGCACCGTACTCATGCTGCAAGCGATATTCTATTACTTCAAACTGTAAAGCACCCACAGTACCAATTATTTTCCGCCCATTACTATTCAGTGTAAACAATTGTGCAACACCTTCGTCCATCAATTGATCGATGCCTTTTGCCAATTGTTTTGATTTCATGGGGTTGGCATTTTCGATATACCGAAACAATTCGGGCGAGAACGTGGGGATGCCCGTGAAATGAATTTTTTCGCCTTCAGTAAGGCTATCACCAATCTTGAAATTTCCTGTGTCGTAAATACCAACAATATCGCCAGGAAAAGCTTCTTCGACAATCGACTTCTTTTGTGCCATGAAAGCGGTTGGGTTCGAGAATTTCAGCTTTTTATTTGCCTTTACATGCAGGTAGTTGGTGTTGCGCTTGAATGTGCCCGAGCAAACTTTGACAAACGCAATGCGATCACGATGTTTGGGATCCATGTTGGCATGGATTTTAAACACAAAACCTGAAAATTTTTCTTCCGTAGGTAGTACTTTCCTCTCAATAGTTTGGCTCGGCAATGGGCTAGGAGCGATGTTGATGAAGCAATTAAGCAAATCGTGTACTCCAAAATTGTTTAGTGCGCTACCAAAAAAGATGGGCGATATTTTTCCTTCTAAATAATCTTGTTGCGAAAATTTGGGATAAACTCCTTGTACCAATTCTAATTCTTCGCGTAAAATCTCTGCTTGTTCTGTCCCTACTAATTGATCGATCTCCGAATTTTGAATATCGTTTATTTCGGTTGCTTCTTGTCGTGTTTGAGTATTGATAGTGTCGAAGAAGTTGAATTTTTGTTCATAAATATTATACACTCCCTTAAAATTGTGCCCCATACCTATCGGCCAACTTAGCGGCTGAACGTGTATGCCTAATTTTTCTTCAATTTCATCAATTAGCTCAAATGCGTCTTTTCCCTCTCTATCCATTTTATTGATAAAAATCATGACAGGCGTTTTGCGCATCCGACAGACATTCACGAGCTTCTCTGTTTGAGCTTCAACACCTTTAGCTACATCAACCACCACAATCACGCTGTCTACCGCAGTGAGTGTGCGGTAGGTATCTTCTGCAAAATCTTGGTGTCCTGGCGTATCGAGAATGTTGATTTTGATGTCTCGATATTCAAAGCCCATTACCGACGTAGCGACAGAAATACCTCTTTGGCGTTCTATCTCCATAAAATCGGACGTGGCTGTTTTTTTTATTTTGTTTGATTTGACAGCACCTGCAACATGAATCGCTCCTCCAAAAAGAAGTAATTTCTCGGTCAGTGTTGTTTTTCCTGCATCAGGATGGCTGATGATGGCAAATGTACGACGGCGTTTTATCTCAGTTTGTAAATCCATTTTTATCTTGTATATTTATTAAGCTGCAAAAGTACATATTTTCTTTTTTTGTTTAAAAATAATTATACCTTTGAATGAATAAGGAAGGTCTTTGACCTTTTTTGATGTTATTTATGCAATTATGTAGATTTATGTTGTTTAATTATACTAAATTATTGTAGTATTTTAGTGTGAAATTAAGGATGAAGACCTACATTGGTTAATAGCTTGGTATAGCTTTTGATTAAAAATAAATTAAGAACAATTTTAGAATAGTAAAAAAATGGGAAAAACAATTATTGTTGTCGATGATTTTAGAAATACACGCTCTATTGTGGTCAATAGTTTGGAAAAAGAAGGCTTTACTGTGTTTGAAGCTGCCGATGGTTTGGAAGGTCTGAAATTATTTGATGGTAAAGAAATTGATTTATTAGTAACAGACTTGAATATGCCAAATTTGGACGGGCTCGAATTAGCTGCCGAAATAAAAACAATTCCACAATATCGGTTTATTCCTATACTGATATTATCGACAGAAACGAGTAAAGAAAAAAAACAAAAAGCCAAGGAAATAGGCGTTACTGGCTGGGTACAAAAACCATTTCAATTAAATAGGTTTATGATGTTTATCAACAAAGTATTGCGCTGATGGATGAATATAAAGATGATTTTATAGAAGAAGCAAAAGATTTAATTGAGGGATTGGAGCAAAAACTGATTCGACTTGAAACCGAGCCTGAAAATGAAGAATTGATTGCTTCCTTTTTTCGTGTGATGCATACCTTAAAAGGATCTAGTGGAATGTTTGGGTTTAATCAAATAGAAAAATTGGCACATTTGTACGAAACCTTATTGGATCAAATCCGAAACCATGAACAGAAAATGAATCCATATCTTTTGTCGCTTTCTTTTAAAACAATCGACTTTATTCGCATGCGCTTGACGCAACCCGATAGTAACGCAATCGAAATGTTTAATGAGTTAAAAAAACAACTGCAAGAGAGTGTCGGAAATGAAACAAGTGTAGAACAAGAGGAAGTAGAAGTGAAAGTGAAAAAAGAAAGTCAAACTATTGGATTAAATAGCTGTACTATTAGTTTTTTTCCTGAGGGAGATATTTGCCAGCGAGGCATAAATCCACTTAATATATTGGAAGAAGTTCGTGATTTGGCTGAAAAATATACCGTTAAAGTAGACACGCATTTAATTCCAAATTTGGATGAATTAAACCATACTACTTGTTTCTTTTCGTGGGAATTAAACATAGAAATAAGTCAGCCAATTAGTAAAATTGAAGATATATTTATCTTTGTGTTTGATGAATTTAGTATTGACAAAATAATAGAAAAACAAGAACCTGAATTGGAGTTGCAAGAAGAAGTGGCTATTGCCGAAACGGAAGCACCTAATTTGGAAGATCAAATGAAAGCATTGTCTGAACATCAGACTAAAATGATAAAAGTTTCTGCCACTAAATTAGACGATTTGATTAATTTGGTGAGTGAATTGATTACCGAAAAAGCAAAATTGCAACTCATCGCAAAAAAATATAAAATACGAGAATTAAATCATGTCTCAGAAAAAATAGACCGTTTATCGGTACAATTTAGAGACAATGCATTGCATGTTCGGTTGATTCCTATTGGCGAAATAACTCAAAAATTTCGACGACTGGTGCGAGACTTATCTTTAGAAATGGAAAAGAAAATCGACTTTATCGTAGATGGAGAACAAACAGAGCTAGACAAAGCAATGATTGATAGCGTGTCGGGTCCATTGATGCATATCCTACGCAATAGTATCGACCATGGAATAGAGAAAACAGACGAACGAATCCGAAACAATAAACCAGAAGAAGGAGTTATTAAATTAACGGCATTCTATTACGGATCGAATGTGATGATCCAAATTCAGGATGACGGACGAGGGATCAACTTAGAAGCGGTGAAAGCAAAAGCTGTATCTAAAGGAGTTATTGCTGCTAATGAAAAACTTAGCGAGAAAGAAATGTACGACTTGTTATTTATGCCAGGCTTTTCGATGAGCGAAAAAATTTCTGAAATATCGGGACGAGGCGTTGGAATGGATATTTTGAAACGAAATATTTATAAATTACAAGGCGAAATTGATATAGATTCGGAATTGGGATTGGGAACTATTGTTACAATAAAACTTCCGATAACATTATCGATTGTTGATACTTTGCATATTCGAGTAGGAGAATTAAATTTGCTTCTACCAATGAGCATTGTAGCTAGTTGCAATGAAATAGAGTATGATAAAATTAAAAACAACACAAACAAGCAAGTAGAGATAGAAGAAAAATTGATTTCTTATATCGACTTGAGAGACGAATTTGAACAGACAAGAGACACCAAAAAAGAGGATCAAGTGGTGGTAGTGAATTATGGCGAGCAAAAAGTAGGGCTGGTGCTTGACGAAATAGTTGGCGAAAACCAAGCTGTACTCAAACCGCTCGGAAGCTTATACTCGTTTCAAGAAGTATTTTCGGGGGCAAGTATTTTGGGCGACGGACAATTAGCTTTAATTCTGGAAGTGAAGAAATTAATTCAAAAAATATTCAACAAATAATGCTTGATAAAATGGGTCATTTACGTAATCTTTCACAATCTTATTTGAGCTTTCTGATGCATTCAGAAATGTTTGCTATACCAACGAAAGGTGTTGTTGAAATAGTAGAAAGTAATTCAATACTAAAAGTGCCTCAAACACCTCACTTTATGAGTGGGATAATTTATTTTAGAGGAAAAATTGTGCCCGTTGTTGATATTGCCGAAAAACTAAATTTAGGTAAAACGGAACGAAAAACAAATATGACCATTATTATTATCGAAAAACAAATAAATGAGCATTTAGAACTTATTGGTTTCTTGGTAGATAAAGCAAAGGGAGTACACGAAATAAGAGAAACGGAATTTGAAAAAGTACCTGTGCATAGTGGCGAAATGGATATTAAATTATTTAAAGGAATTAAGAGAATAAAAGGTCAATTTGTATTTGTGTTGGATAATGAAAAAATATTTTCCTTAGAAACTCTTATGAAGGGATTTAAGTAAATACTTCTGGCTATTTATTATCACTTACGTGCTTGGATAACGCTATTATAGCCAATAACCGATCATAGATAATGGTTGAAATAATTAATTGCTCAGCACAATCAACACTTCGTTAAATTATGAAATATTAATTACAAATTAAAACACAGATTTTCAACGACTCATTTAAAACAAACAATGCTGTTCAGTTTTCTGTAAATCAAATATATACAGAAACTTAACGAACCATTACACAATGAAATACTACAACTTATAACATTTAAATGTATGAAATTTATAGAAAATGCAAAACTGAAACATAAAATAACATTACCAATTATTGCAGTATTGGTCGTGTTAATGGCTATTATTGTAAGTACATTACGTTTCATTTCTACGCAGCGGATAGAAGCGATTGCTTTGGACGATAGTAAAAGTGTAAAAGAAATGGTCGAAATGAATTTAACTCGTTTGGCTGGAAAATCACTAGCAGTTGCAACATCTTTTTCGGTGAATAATTATTTATTTGATGCTTATCAAATGGATGATGAAGAAGAAGGACGTAATTATTTACGAAATAATTTAGATGCCAATTTTGAGGCATTGCGCAAAGGGACTGCTTACGGAAACGATTTGCGAATCCATTTTCATAAGCCACCAGCACAAAGTTTTTATCGTATTTGGCGACCAAAAGGAGATGGCGACGGAGGCGATGATTTGAGTGGATTCAGAAAATCGGTACTGCAAATATCTGCTGAAAAGAAGCCTGTCAAAGGAATAGAATTAGGAAAAGCAGGTTTAGTGATTAGAGGAATAGCTCCTATTTGGCAAAATGAAACATACTTAGGTTCTGTTGAAAGTTTTGTTGCGGCTGATATTTTGTTTAAATTGTTGGTTTTAAATAATTCTCAAAATTTAACGGTATTTTTACCAAAAGAAAAAAGTACGATTGCGTGGAAATTGAAAAATAATCGGAAAATAAAGGACTTTACTTTAGTCAATCAAGCATATACAGATAGCGTGTATGCATACAATTATGAGGCAATAAAAAAAGGAGAATATGAGACCCATTTCAGTATAGAAAATGGTATTGCTATTACCACATTCCCTATACTAGACTTTAAAGACGACATGGTTGGCGTGTTTTATTATACACGTGATTTGATAGAGATAATTGATTCGGAAAGAAGTGAATTACAAATTATTGCTATTTTAGCCTTTTTTGTTTTATTAATTCTTCTACTTCTTATTTATTTTATTATTTCTCGTTTTATTGTTAAGCCTATAAATCAATTAAATCACTCGTTTCTTCGAGTTGCAGAGGGCGACATGACTGTTTCTATCAATTTGTCGCAAAGGGATGAAATGGGGAGACTTGCCATTTCAATGAATAAAATGATGCAAAAAGTAAGAGAGGTGATTATTACAGTTAGAGACACATCAGAAAACTTACATTTAGCAAGTGGTGAATTTGCAGTGGTCGCTCAAAAAATAGCAACAGGGGCATCGGAACAAGCAGCTTCTGCCGAAGAGGTATCTGCATCCATGCAGGAAATAACGGCAAGTATTCAACAAAATTCGGATAATGCACAAACAACAGAGAAAATAGCCATCAAAGCTGCTTCGGAGATTAATGAAGGAAGTGAATCGGTACAGATTACCGTGGCTGCTATGCAGAATATTATTGAAAAAATAAAAATAATAGGAGAGATTGCTAATAAAACAGACTTATTGGCAATAAATGCTGCCGTAGAAGCTGCACGTGCAGGCGAACATGGCAAGGGCTTTGGCATTGTTGCATCTGAAATACGAAAGCTCGCAGAGCATAGCCAAGACGCTGCCGATGAGATAGATAAAGTATCGGTGTCGAGCGTTACTATTGCCGA
>JAOZTL010000174.1 GCA_029942205.1 Bacteroidales bacterium
CTTTCGGAGAGTGCATCCGTTGTAGCTATAAGTTCCTCATTGGCAGCGTGCTGTTCCATTTCTGCCATTTTTAATTTAGTGATGTCGTAACTTACTCCAGTAATGCTTATGGCTTCGTTGTTTTCATCAAAATCCGCTTTTCCCGATTCGTATATCCATTTTATTTCGTTAGCTACTTTTATTCGAAAAGCAACATCATACGTTTCGCCATGCAGAAGTTTCTCAAATCCAGCTTCGACTAAGCTTTTGTCTTCGTCAATAATAAAATCATTAAACTTAGAGTTACTAATTTCACTACCAATGGGAAGATTAAACAGGCGATATTCTTCATCCGTCCAAGTTAATTCATTCGTTTCTAAATCTAAAAACCACGAACCGATGTGAGCTATCCTTTGGGCATATTCTAATTGACTATGGCTTGCCTCTGCTTGGTCTTTTGCTTTTAGCAATTCTTCGTTTAGTGTTTTATACTCCTCATTCAGTGCTTGGTATTCTTCATTTTGTTTTTTTAAAACCTTATTTTGTATGATTACTTTAGATTCTAAATTTTCTTTTTTATTTTTTAATAAATCCTCTTGTTGGAGTCGCTCTAAAATAACAGCTAGCATTTGCACCGCATTTTGCATAAGAACAAATACATGTTCGTTATTTTTTATTGCATCCATAGAATAAGAAATATAGCCAAATGTATTTTTACGTGTACTTACAGGTATTTGCAAGTTTCCGTCCTCATGATTTGACCATTTTAACTTAAAATCGGGCAACAAGGAGTCTACTCCTTCTACGAAAAGACGAATAACTTGCTCTTTATTTTGCTGTTGTGATAAATTAGCAAGTAATAAAAATAAATAATTTGACAAATTCTTCATTCTTATTTTTTTAAAAATTGTGGTGCATGTTCTGCCAGCCATTTGGCAGGATCTTCATAAAATGGGTTTTGAGTAAGAATACCTCCATTGATTACGTAAGGGTGTGTTTTCAATACATTCATAATTGTTGATCCCGAAAACTTGGTGGTATTATACAAGCAAATGCTAATCCATGGCTTGTCAGGAATAAAGTAATTCAATCTTGCTTCATAAGCCATCAGGTGTTCCACACCAGGCACAGCTTCCAGTGCCCACACCATTTCGGCAGTTGCCCTAATGTTTCGTTTCCCATTCATTTGCGATTCTGCATAAAAGCGATCCAAGCCCTCATCCATAGCAATGGGTGAAAAAACGCCATCGGGGTAGTATAAATCTTTAACCGAACTAATCGAAAAATACTCCGAATCGTTTAGCTTTGTTTCACAAGCAGGACAATGATGCACAAACTTTGTTCTAAATTCGGCTTCGCTTTGTTCGGCAGGACAATACAACTGCATGTCGTCAGCCATTGCGCCTTCTTTCAAGTAACCATTGATTATTTCATCTCGTTCTTGCTCCGTTTCGTAGAGTCCTGCAATATGAATACCCCAATTACACGAATAATTTCCTATTCCTAATTCCAGTTTTTCTTGGTCTGACGTTTTTATGTGCATTTTTATTTTTAAAAAGTTTTTCGATCTAGTTAATGACGTTTACTCAAGAAATATTCAAGCTTTCATACAGCAATTCAGTAAATGTATCTTTCTGTATTGGTTTAGATATAAATGCATTGCAGCCTACCGCTAAGGCTTTTTCTTTATCTACAACTGACGAGTAAGCCGTTTGGGCTATAATAATTAAATCTTTGCGAAACGCACGAATTGCTTCTGTTGCTTCATAACCATTCATAATCGGCATTTTCAGATCCATCAGTACCAAATCAATATCTGAATGTTTTTTGCACATTTCTACTGCTTCTACCCCATTTTTAGCATGCAATATTTGGAAATCTAAATCTAAATTTTCTAATAATATTTCCAAAAAAATAGAATTTACTTCCTCATCTTCAGTAATAAGTATTTGATAGCGTTTTATTTTTCTCCCAAACTCATTAGTTTTTGTTTTCGTTATCATTGGTTGATACGGAATAGTTACATAAAAAGTTGTCCCTTTTCCTTTTTCTGACTCCAAAGAAATATCTCCTCCTAGTAATTCGGCATTTTCTTTTGCTATGGAAAGCCCCAACCCTAGCCCACCAAATTTCCGTGTCAGTTCTTTTTCTTCTTGCGAAAAACGTTTAAAAATAATCTCTTGTTTGTCGGGATGAATACCAATTCCCGAATCTTTCACATAAATCTGAATCATTTGCTCCATTTCTGATCCCGACGATTGTTCTATTAATTGATAGCCAAACTCAATAAACCCTTCGGAAGTGAATTTTAAAGCATTACCAAGCAAATTACTAATTATTTTATTTAGTTTCGCTTCGTCGGTCAGTAGAATACTTTCGATGTCAGGTAGTCCTTTTCGTAAGTACAAAGGTGTTTTATTTTCCTTTGCTTTCATATCAAAAATAGAAAACAACTTGAAAAGCAAATCATTTAAACACACATCTTTTTCGATAGATTCTACTTCTTTGGTTTCCAGTTTTGATATTTCTATTATATCTTCAATAATCAACATCAGCTGGTTGCTACTCGTAATGATTATGTCTATAAAATTCTGCCTTTTCCCATCGGTCAAATCAGGATTGTTAAGTAGTTGAGCAAAGCCCTTAATCCCATTCATAGGCGTACGTATTTCGTGCGACATATTACTCAAAAACTCTGTTTTTAATTTATCGCTTTCTTCTGCTTTTATTTTGGCTACAAATAACTGATCGTTCAATATTTCATACGCTTTGTTTTGTTCAAGAACTTCATTTTCTGCTTTTTTGCGCTCGGTTATATCTCTCCAAACGGTATGTATTATTTTTTTCTTTTTTTTCTTTGAAATAATAGTCAATAGCACTTCCACAGGGAATGTTTCACCATTTTTTTTTCGATGTATCCATTCAAAGCGATGCGTACCATTTTGTTCAGCCAATTCTACCATTTCATCTTGCATCGAAGACGACAAGCAACCATCTGGCTGTTTTTCTGGCGATAAATCAGAAGGTGTTTTATTTAGAATTTCGTCTTTTGTATCATAGCCAAGCATTTGTACCGCAGCTTGATTACAATCTACAAACGTATTATTTTTAATAATTAAGATTGCATCTCCCGATTTTTCAAATAATTTACGGAATTTCTTTTCACTTTTTCCTGTTTTCTTTTTTTCTAGCAGAAGCTTATTGGTATTTTCCTTAAGAGCATCTGTGGTAGCAATTAGTTCTTCGTTTGTTGCTCGTATTTCTTCCTCTGAGGTTTGTAGCTCTTGATTTTTCTGAATCAACGTAAGTTCCATCTCCTTTCGAGTAGTAATATCATGAATGATAGAAAAAAGAACTTGTTTTTGTTTATAATCAATAGTCCCCGTATACACTTCAACATCTCGAATTTCCTTTGATGCTAATTTATGCTTAAAATGGAAATAATTACGATTCTTGCTTTTGGCGCATGCTATTTCTTGTTTAATTTCTTTGTCGGAAAGCGTATTAATGTCTTGAATATACATCTGAGTAAGTACTTCGCACGAGAATCCATAAAATTTACATGCTGCGTGGTTAGCCTCCACTATTTGACCAGAATCAGGATCAATCAACATCATTATTGAATAATTATCGACAAATAATGATTGAAAAATAGAAAAATCCTGCTCCAATTTTATTTTTTGCAGTTCTTCTTTCAATCGATTATTTTCTTCTGTTAATTTTCTGAGATCTTGCATTTTTTCTATATTCTCGTAACTATCAAAATATTCTCCTAAAAACAATACTTGCTAATTATCATAAGTAGCTACTTGTAATTAAGCGACACTTTTAAAATCATGTGTAAGTTATTGATAGTAATAAATTTACACAAGTGCATAAGCAACATCAAATAGTACGAAGTGCTTAATTAACAAATATAGCGAATACCCAAAATTAATCATTTTTGTTCATTTTCACTAATCCAATCACAAAATAAAGATAACATGCATCAATTAAACTGAAAGCTTTATCAAAAAACACATACTGATTTGCTGAAAATCACCATCCATGAGCCAAAACATCAGCAATGTGTATGGTTTTTATTGGTAAATCGTGCTTTTTGATGTAGCTAGCCATGTGCATCAAGCAGGATGCTTCGGTAGATACAATGTACTCTGCGCCTGTATTCATTGCATTTTCTACTTTTTGCTGTGCCATCGCTGTGGATATTGGTTCGTTCTTGACCGAGAATGTGCCTCCAAAGCCACAACAAACATCATTTTCTTTCATTTCCACTAATTCTAAGCCTTTTACCTTTGCCAATAATGCACGAGGTTCTTGTTTGATGCCGTATTCCCGCAATGCCGCACAAGAGTCGTGATAGGTAACTTTGGCTTCAAATGTTGCTCCAAAATCGATATAATGCAGATGATTGACCAAAAAGTCGGTTAATTCTAATAACTTTGGCTTCAATTGACTGTGCTGTTCTAAGAAAGCTTCATCGTCGGATAAACGAGGGTAGTAGTTACGCACAAAGCCTGTGCAAGATGCCGATGGACTCACAACAAGACGATCATTCGGAAAATCATTCATGAATTTTTGAGCTACCACTTTGGTTTCTTTCCAATAACCACTATTGAACGATGGCTGCCCACAGCAGGTTTGCGCTGGATTGTAATGTACCTGAACGCCTGCTTTTTCGAGCAATTTGACAACATGAAAAGCTGTATCTGGATACAATTGATCGATAAAACACGGTATAAATAAATCGATTGTCATTATAAAAAATTATTTTACGAAAATAAATAGTTGAAATATACAAAGTGTGAAATATAGATTTTTTTTTTATTTTTACCCTCTAAAATATAGAATAAAATCAAAAAATAAATCGTTTCTTAATTTTAGAACGTATTGATTGCTACTGCTTACAAAACCAAAACAAATGAAAAGAATTACCTTTACTGCCAGCTTGCTGCTTGCCACTGTCTTGCTTATAGCTCAAACAATAGAAAAAACAGAACTGATTGCTGACCAACACGGCAAAATAGCCTTCATAAAACGCTATCAAGTACTGGTGGACGACACGACCATTCTGCATGGTGATTTCCGAAAACTAACGATCGATGATATTCTGATAGAAAAGGGGCGGTACATGGAAAATAAACGGAATGGAAAATGGACTTATTGGTGGACAGACAAACCTTATCGTGTACGTAGTACGGGAGAATACAACGTAGGACAACGCTACGGTAAATGGATTTTTTATTTCGATTTGGCAGGTGAGAAAATGAGAGAAATCATTAGCTATTTCGATAATGGAGAAAATGCCAATGTAAAACGATTTTATACTAATTCGTATAAAAAAGAAGAAGGTAAATTGCATCTAAAAATGCCCGACAGCCTATTCGTCAAGAATGGAAAATGGCAATATTGGGATCAAAAAGGCAACTTGGAATCCACCGAAGAGTACGATATACAAGGCAGGCTACATGGCGAAAGGCATTTTTTTGATAATGCAGGCAATCTTGATAAAATAGAATACTACGAAGCTGGACACTTGACCCGAACAAGAGACAAATACGACTTTCAGGAAGAAGAAATTGTTGCACTTTTCGATAAGCTTGAAGTATACAAAAGCACAGAACCATACGTATACGACAAAGAGATTGCTGCCAAGAAACGAAAATTTGCCGATTACAAAAAACTATCGTACGGCAAGATCCGACAAGGTAAAGTACTGATCGATCAATTACAATTTCTGATCAAAAATATAGATTTACTGCCCAAACAGAAAGATAAGGTAGAAAGTGCATTCCTGCGTGTGCAAACTGATTATTCCTTGACTTTTCCCGAAATAAACCAAATACAAATAAGCCCCATACAAAGTAAAATAGATCATTACATACAAATAGGCTATTTGCGCAAACGCGTGGAATATGGCAATAAACTACTCACTCAACTGGACAAGCTAAACAAGGAATTTCAAATACTGGAAGAACAAAAATCAGACATCGAGAATAGAATAAAAGGCTTGGAAATGGATTATCAGACGAATTATCCGCTTATTTATCAAAACGATGTGCCTATTTTACAACAACATTTGTTTCAATACAACAAACTAAGCAATACTAAAGAAAAACGAGCAGGCGGTAAGGATTTGCTGCACATCATTGCCAAATATGAAACAAGCTACAAGCTGTTTCGTGATGTGGATGTACTTGCTATGGATAATTATCCGCCATTAAGAACTAAATATAAAAAAGAGCATTTTCGTATATTTTGGTCTGAAATACGCCCTATACAATCGACTATTAACGATTATCAAAAACAAAAATTTGCAGCCGAAAAAACAAATATAGCGCAAGAAATAAAAATAAATATTCTACTTTTTGAAAAAAACTATGAAACCCTACGAAAACAAAAGCCCGAAATAGATCTAAATTATTCAAGAGTAAAAGAAAAATACCAAGGTAGCTATATGCTCGTACTACTGGCAGAAATAATCCCTATTAAAAGAGAAATAAAAAAATACGAAAACCTATCGAGCAGTAGTTTTAAAGTAGAAAAAGGCGACTCAATATTGCTCAAAACGAAAGAACTCGAAAGAAAATACGATAAACTCCGTCAGCTCGAAATAGATAATGATTCTAAATACAAGATTTTTGAAGCTAATTATGCCAAAAATAAAGCAAATAAAAACTTGTACCGAAAAGGCAAAAAGCTATATGCCGATTTTGAATCGGATAACAATAAAGCCAAACACATGGATAAAAAACTTTATTTTGCTAAA
>JAOZTL010000175.1 GCA_029942205.1 Bacteroidales bacterium
AATATACTGAATTGCTGTTATAATTGTGATTTAGAAAATGAATTATTTTTTGTTTGTTTTTATGAGTGAAAACAGGCAGAAAAGAAACATTTTAAATTCATAATTATGAGAGCATTTCAGTATAAAATAACGACGTTTAAAACTGTCAATTTATTCCATCACAATCCCTAAGCGATTAGAAAATAGAAAGAATCAACAACATTTGTTGGTTCTTTTTTTTGCGATAATTTGAATATTCTAAGAAATTTTAGAGAATATCTTAACGAAAGTAAGCTTAGAATAATTAATTTGATAGGAATCGTTTTCCTAAGCAAGATTAAAAAGCACGAAGTTCTCAATTCAATACGCCTAAGCTGTCTAGTTCTTCCATGGTTACGGTGGGAGGCATGATGTTCATCATTATTTTTTCGCACACCAACAAAGCCGTTTTATGAGCTTTGGCTTCGCTTGAAAAGCCGTTGTTTCCTTGTTTTGCTGGAATTTGAGTTTGATGAACAAATTTTTTCTCATCAATATAAATATCATAGCCCCAGCCGTTTTCTGCGTGGAATGTTTGAACTTGGAGCGTATGCTCGTAATTATTTTTCGCTTGTTCTATTTGTTTTTCGTGAGCTGTTGGTTCACTACTACAAGCAAACAAAATACTAAATAAAAATAAACTTAGAAATATTATTATTTGTCTCATGTATTTTATATTTGTAAATAATATTAATTATAAAAGATTTACATAAGTGCGTGAGCAACATCAAATAGGTCGAAGACCTTAATTATTTTCATTAGATGCCAAGCTAAAAGTACAAGTAATCGGATAATGATCTGAGTCATTGATTTTTGGATTTTGAAAATGAAAAGCATTTAATTCATTACTGTGCAAAACATAATCAATACGTACAGGCAAGAGAGCCGAGCCAGCGTAAGTAATACCAATCCCATTTCCTGCTTCAACAAATCCATCTTTTAGCTGATTTCTCATTTGCGTATAAGCATACGATACTGGAGTATCATTAAAATCACCACATACAATGACAGGGTAGGGGCTATTTTCGATATGTTTAGCGATTGTACTTACTTGTTTTGACCTTTTATAGAAAGCATTTAGTATTTTTTGTGTAATAGTTAGTATTTTTTCTATTTTATACGGTTGCTCTATATCAAAATTTTCAATAAACTCATAATCTTTGTAGCCTAAATGTATGGATGCTAAGTGATTATTATACACACGAATAGTGTCATCTTTTATTTTTAGATCGGTAAAAATACAAGTAGCAAGTTCGTCTTTGAAAGAAAGCTTTTGGCGACGAATGATCGGAAAATTGCTGTATGTAGCTATTCCATAGTTAAATTTCTTCTTTTTATTCTTCACAAGTTCTATATGCGTATATGGTAAATTTAATTTTTCTTGAAATAAAGAGTAGCCATTTATTGGATTTGATTTGTTTTCATAAAACTCCTGAAAACAAACAATATTTGCGTCTTCGTGAATGATAAAGTCGAATAAGTTTTTAGCTGTATTCTTGTCATTTGTCCAATTCCATTTATCAAATAAGCGAACATTATACGATAGAACTTTAAATGTTGTTTGTTCATCGTTGGGGCTATTGAATGGATTTAGTTGAAATGTATTAGAAAAATGACTAGAACCTATTCCTATGGCGATCAAGGATATGGCGAAAAAATTATTTTTGCGATATATCCAAAAAGCAACAAAAAATAAATTTCCTATCAAAAAAACAGGATAAGCCAAACCAAATAAGCTAAGAAAACGAAAGTATTGTGGGCTTATATGAGTAGATAAATAGGCAAGTAATATGCATATTATGACTATGTAATTTGTATATCGAAAGCTATGATAAAGAAATTTGTTCAATGTTAAAGATCTAAGCTTATTTGTTTGCCTGATTGATCGAATATTTCAAAATCAGGATCGTCATTATGTTCAATAAATGGCGTTTTTTCGTCGTCGTTTGTATCCAAATTTTCATCATCTTCGGGTACAAGAGGCTCTAATTGGTTGATAGCCTTTATTTCGTAGATGGATAAACGCTTTCCTCGTGCTTTGTAGCTTTTTACGCCAATAAATTCTATTGCTTCAATCGTCTCATTTTCACGGTGTTTGTGTGTTCCTCCAAATACGATTTCTACACGTGGCATTTTCTGATCCAGTAGCAGTGAGAGTTTCGAGTTTGCATGATCGCCAATAAAGCTTATTGGGCGTTCTGTTTCTTCAAATATAAAACGTTTGAGATAATAAAATTTCTTTTCACCTTCATAAAAAATAGCGGTGTATACTTTTTTGTTGGAATATTTTTCAATTTTCAGAATATCTTCAGGAAAATGAATCGTTAATTCGGCTGGACTGATAACAAATTCACCCGATTTTGTCATTACAATTATTTTATCATCGCCTTTAAATTCACCCAAATAATTACCTCTATTATCTGTATTTAAACGAAATACGCTAGTGTCAAACCATATTTTTCGACCACCAAGTGTGGATATTCCTTTCTCTTTCATGACAATTTTGTGGATCGCATATTTTGATAGAATATTTCCCATTGAGCTACGCCCTTTGATACCTAATTCACCAAAATTCATTTCCCAATTGTTCTTTTTCAGTCGAGCACGAGGCTTTAGTGTAATGCGTATTGTTTCTGCTTCTCCATTGGAATTGGCTGTGAAATATAAAATTTTGGAGTTTGGATTTCCTTTTGTCAAATTATATTCTTTATCGCGCGTAACACCCTTTACTGCAAAGCGTTTCATGTAGCTGTAGCCTGTTTTTCCGTCTAAGTATACACAATTGTAAATTGTACGTGAATCGTTTTTCTTAAATACCGCAATATGAATGACATTAGCACCAATGAATATTTTTTCGCTAACTTTGGCAATAAAATAAGTTCCATCTTTTCTGAAAACAATAATATCGTCGATATCCGAACAATCGCTAATGTATTCGTCTTTTTTGAGACCTGTTCCTGCAAAACCTTCTTTCAGGTTTACATATAATTTTTCATTAGCAACGACTACTTTTGTTGCTTCGATTGAGTCAAAATTACGAATTTCAGTACGTCGTTCTTTACCTTTCCCGTATTTTCGCTTTATTTCTTTATAATACGCAATGGTGTAGTCTACAATGTGCTCAAGGTTAAATTTCACTTCCTTCATTTCTTCTTGGAGTGATATAATATACTCGTCTGTTTTGAAGGTATTGTATTTTGATATTCGTTTGATCTTTATTTCAGTCAATCGGATAATATCGTCTTGAGTAACTTCTCTGCGCAATAGCTTTTTGAATGGATCCAAGCCTCTGTCTATCGTTTCGAGCACAGCGTCCCAAGTTTCGCATTCTTCGATGTCGTTGTAAATTCTATTTTCGATAAAAATCTTTTCGAGCGATGATAAGTGCCATGCTGCTTCCAGCTCTTCGAGGCGGATGAGCAATTCTTTTTGTAATAGATTTAAGGTATTATTCGCCGATTGTTTCAGCATGTGCCTTACTCCAAGAAATTTTGGCTTATTGTCTTCTATAACACAAGAGTTTGGAGAAATTGAAATTTCGCAATCCGTGAATGCATAAAGCGCATCAATCATTTTATCGGGTGAAATTCCACTAACTAGATAAACTAATATTTCTACTTCAGCAGCCGTATTATCATTTATTTTTTTAATCTTAATTTTATTTTTTTCATTGGCATTTAAGACGGATTCTATCAGGCTTGATGTGGTTTTGCCAAAAGGTATTTCACTTATTTTAAGTGTTTTTTTGTCTAATTTTTCGATTTTTGCTCGAACACGTACTTTTCCGCCTCGCAATCCATCATTATATCTCGAAAAATCGGCCATACCTCCAGTCAAAAAATCGGGATACAATTCAAAGTCTTCATTTTTGAAATAATGAATACAGGCATCAATTAGTTCATTAAAATTATGCGGTAAAATTTTGGAAGCCAGGCCAACAGCAATGCCTTCTACTCCTTGAGTCAGTAGTAGGGGGAATTTTACAGGCAGATTGATTGGTTCTTTGTTTCGACCATCATACGAAAGTTTCCATTCGGTAGTTTTGGTGTTGAAAACCACGTCTAGCGCAAATTTAGACAATCGAGCTTCAATGTATCGAGGTGCAGCAGCACTATCTCCAGTCAATATATTTCCCCAGTTTCCTTGCATATCGATCAGCAATTCTTTTTGTCCCAATTGCACCAATGCGTCGCCGATAGACGCATCGCCGTGAGGGTGAAACTGCATGGTGAAACCGATAATATTAGCTACTTTATTATACCTACCGTCATCCAAACGTTTCATGGCATGTAGTATTCTGCGTTGTACGGGCTTAAATCCATCGTAGATATGTGGAACTGCTCGTTCTAGAATAACATACGATGCATAATCTAAAAACCAAGTTTTGTACATACTGGTGATGTATTTCAGATTTTTAGAATCGTCTTTTTGTTCTTGAAGCTCGCTGTTTTCGTTTTGCGTTATATCGATTTGTTCGTTATCTTTGTCCATTTGCTGATTTAGATAAGTTTTGATGTCAGAATATTTTATTTTTTCATTTATTTTTGCGTAAGCTTTACTTACTTTGTATCAATGATTTAAACGAAAAATAATAAAATTCGTTTTCATTTTCTAAAGGCTTGTTTTCTTTGTAATTCACTGGATATTAACAAAATATTCAATAAATAATATGCAATAATAAATAATGGATTACTTGTTTATCAACATGCAAAAATAATAGATTATATATTCTTTTGGAGATTTTTTTTTATTTTGTTCAAAAAAAAAACAAAACGAGAAATAAAGAAATAAAAATGATCCAAGAAATAATTGATTGGTTAGAGAACAATATGCAGCCGTGTCCGTACAAACAAAGACTGGGGATTGATTGCCCTGGCTGTGGGATGCAGCGTGCATTGATTGAATTACTGAAAGGGAATATTGTAGAAAGCCTCGTGTTTTATCCTGCTTTAATTCCAATGATTTTACTTTTTATTTTTTTAATTCTGCATATTATTTTTAATTTTAAGCATGGAGCTTTTGTGTTAAAGAGCACGTTTATTTTATCTGTTTCTATTGTTTTTGTTCAATATTCAATAAAAACGATTCTTCATTTTTTATAAAAAAAGAAAAAATTATGACAAGTCGAAAAATAATTATAATTATAATTTTTCAGTTATTAGTGGTTCATCTCAATTTTGCACAAAAAGTAGAAAAAGCGTATGAATTATTAGAAAAAGAAAAATATTCGGATGCCAAATCGATATTAGTCAAATCGATAGAGAAAAATAAAGATTTAGCTTTGGCCAGATACGGATTGGCTTTGTTGTATGCTAATGAAAATTATTCTAAATATAGTTATCGTAAAGCATATCGTGAATTGAAAAAAAGCTATCGAAGCTATCTAAAATTAAGCAATAAGAAAAAGCAAGAATATCAATCATTATATCAAATAAGCAATAAGGGGTATACGACTTTTCAAAATAAAATATTGGATATTGAATTAGACCGAGCCGTTGCAAGTCAATCGGTAGCCAAGTTTAACGAATTTATTGAATATTACCCACGTACTGT
Organism: Bacteroidales bacterium; assembly: GCA_029942205.1. Classification (GTDB taxonomy): domain Bacteria; phylum Bacteroidota; class Bacteroidia; order Bacteroidales; family JAOZTL01; genus JAOZTL01. The sequence goes on from JAOZTL010000175.1 coordinate 5,572, forward strand.
ACAAGCTGAAGAAGCTAAACTACTGAGAAACAGACAGGAATATGAAAAAACAAAAGCCGAAAACACTTTTGAAGTATACAAGGCTTTTGTTGAAAAATATCCAAATGCAGAAGAAAGAGCAGAAGCGACGAAAATTGTATTGAAAAAATGGACAGAAATATATGCAAATTATGCTTCTGATGGCGAAATAAATTCTATTTTAGAGTTTGAGAAAAAATATCCTGATTATCCATTTTATGGAACGAGTACAAAAATTGATAAAAGTCTGGCACTTAATGCTTTCGCTCTTCGGTTGGGAAATGTTTTTGACGAAGACAAAACGTATTTGTATGAAGATTATATAAAAGTTGCGGCAAAACGAGAATTGGCATTTGTTGCCTTACAACACTTGATTTCGCCCAAATTAAAAGCGAAAGAATGGAAAGCTGCCGCCGATATTGTGAAAATATATCAGCCGTTTTTTGATGCGAAAGATACTCGTTGTCAGGTACTTATTGAAATGCTCGAAAATAACAGTTTAGCACCCAAAACCGAAAGTATTTCTGATTTGATAAACACACCAAATGGCGAATATGCTCCCGTATTTACACCAAACGAAGAGGTTTTGTATTTTTGTGGAAGAGACAGAAAAGATAATATGGGGCTAGAAGATATTTTTGTGTCTCGAAAAGAAAATAATGTGTGGACAAAGCCGCTGATGATCGAAGGAATGAACACCGCAGGTGCGCACGAAGCTCCACTGGCGATTTCGCCTGATGGCAACATGATGCTGATTTATTCAAATAATGACATTTACTACATGGAGCGCACCAAAATGGGCTGGTCGAAACGCAAAAAATTCCCGACTATCAATTCTCGAAATTTTTGGGAAGCCGATGCTATGATAGCAGCTGATGGACAGGCTATTCTGTTTATTTCCGATAGAGAAAGTAATGTGGGAAATTTTCACAAATTTGGAATTAAGTACCATGCCAATAATGTTGGGAATACCGATATTTATGTGTCTACTCGTACAAGCGAAGGCTGGAGCACGCCTGTTAATTTGGGCACAAGTATAAACACAGCTTTTGGTGAGCGTAGCCCTTTTTTGCATCCCGATATGAAAACGCTTTATTTTAGCTCGGATGGGCACGGAGGCTTTGGAAAAATGGACGTGTACAAAACCACTCGCTTG
>JAOZTL010000176.1 GCA_029942205.1 Bacteroidales bacterium
GAAATATTAGGTCTTCGACCTTCTGTTACTGCTGATTGCAACAGTTTTGCTCAAGTACGTGCAATATTAAATAATACGAAACTAAAAAAAGCGGCTATTCTCACGAACAGCCGCTTTTATTTTTTAAAGATAGAATTTATTTTTTATGGCTAATAGCTGCGCCACATGATTTACATTCAGTTGCATCGTAAGGATTATCTTTTCCGCAATATTCGCACTTGATAAATTTAGGAGTAGTTTCGGTTTTGGTATCCGTAGTTGTACTCGTGTTTGTTGTTGCACTTGTCGAATCTTTTGCCGATTCTAATTTTTTCTTATCAGCAGCAGCTTTGCTTTCGATGTCTTCTATTTCATCAATAATTTTCTTAACTTTTTTTGTTGATTCTTTTAATCCAGAATTTGCTTTTGCGAGTAAGTTTAATACATCAGGAACGCTCATTTCTTCTCCATTTCCTTTTTGAAAAACTAACTCTGCATTATCAATAGCTAATTTTGCATCAGCCGAAACTTCTCTGGCACGATCTTCAAAAAGCAATGTTGGCATTTTTTTACCCATTAATTTTGTACGTAAATTTTCTAATTTAGAAATTTCACTTTTCAAATTATTTATTTGACCAACGGTACCTTTTTCTATTAAATTATTAGCCTTCTCCATTTGCTCTGCTTTCTTTTCTTCATCAGAAATAGATTTTGCTTTTTCCCATGCTTTTTCAGCGACTTCAACGGTTACATCAATTGCTTTTATAAACGCAGGATACTGAGTTTTAACTTCTGCTATTATTTTTTGATTTGCATCCCATGCCTTCTGCTCTGAATCAACACTTGGTCCGCAAGAAGCAATAAATAATAATGAGATAAACAATAATGGTAATAACTTTTTCATAATTTTACTTTTTTGATTAAAATATTTATAATTAAAATTGATTAAACGAATTTAACTTAACAAAAGCCTTCATCAATGGATTTCGGAATTGGTATTCAGATTTACCATTTTTCACTAATATTTCTCCTCGTTCTGCTTTACAAAGCATCCCTAAATTATACTGTATCGATTCTATTTTGGTATCTGTATTGATTAATGCACAATATTTTCCCAAAATGAATTTGGTTGTTGTCCATTTTTCGCTAGCATTCACCAAGGCACAAGCAAGTATAACGTTTTTAAATTGGTTTTCATTTTTGCCCATAGCTATCGCTCGCTCATAATCTGCACGAATACTGTAACTCGAATTATCAATACTCTCACGAACAGCCACTTGTAAATGGTCATCATTCACCATTCCAAAATCATCAGAGATGGCTTCACGCGTTGCAAATTTACTCAATAAATGTGTATAATGTGGAAATCCTGACGAAATTTCTATAATTTTATTCAAAACAGGCTCTTCAATTTCTAAGTCTAACATTTCGAGACTATTAGCAATCAATTCAGCCGTTTCTTCTTTTGACATCAATGGCATAAAAACCTGCTTAATGCAACGTTCCAACGATGGATGATCGCCCAATAATTCGTCCACACTTTGTCCAATCCCGACAATCAACAAAGTAACTTGTGGCAAATTATCTGAAAATGATTTCAACATGTCGGACATCATCATTTTGGTCGTTCTGTCTTCGATACTGTCAAACTCATCAAATATAAATAACATCGGACTTTGAATGCTACTCACAATCTGCTCAATATCACTCGGATCAATAAACTGCTTATCGGGCAACGAAAGTTCGATCGCTTGACTTTCGGATTCGCTTTGGTAGCCAATTTTTTTTGTATCAAAAAAAACAGATATTTTAGATAAGGCTTTTTCCCAAATCGACCGAAAATCATCTGTCCTGTTGCAAGTAATTTTCAACACCATCATGTCTGAATACATCGTGCTCATCACATTGGACAATGAAGTTTTTCCCACTCCACGTCCGCCATACATTACAGCATGCTGCCCTCTTTCACTTATTGCATCTCTTATTTTTGATATTTGACCTATCCGCCCGATAAATAATTCTGCATCTTCAATAGGTGCTGATGGGCTAAAAACCTGATATATCAAACCTAATTTTTGATCTCTATCCATTTTTCTGTTTTTTTATCTGCGCAAAATAATTATTTTTCTTACAGCAACCTATTTTTATTTGTTTATTTTGATTAAAAAATAAAATTATTCTATCCTTTTTTGAACAATTTTTGCTACTATTAATGTCTTAGACCAATTAAGGAACGCAAATTAAATAACCATTAATTACATCACAAACTCTTCTTTAAGAAAAACTTATTACGAATAACTTCACTCCACACAAAGGAGTGGTTACATTTAAACAAATTATAAAATTAAAACACATGAACATAAAAATCGCAACAATTACTGCAATCATCCTTTTTTTTGTGGCGCAAACTAGCTTTTCGCAGACATACAAAATAAGTATTGATGCTAAAAATGCAAAAAACGGGAAAATCCAATTTGGCTATTATTATGACGATCAACAATTACTTGTACAAAAAATAACACTTGACGACAAAGGTCAAGGTATTTTGACAGACACTGTTGCTCTCCGAAAAGGCTTATATTTTATAGCATTTAATCAATCCAAATTTTTCGATTTAATTATTGATGAAAATCAAACTTTTTCGATAAAAACAGATACCTCCAATTTAATCAAAAAAACAAAGTTCACAGGAACAAAAATAAATACAATTTTTCTTAATTATCAACAAAAAATAAGTACTCTAAATATCGAAAAAACGGGACTACTAGAAAAAAGTAAACAAAAAATAATCGACACAACAGAGTTTGATCGCATCAATCATCGCATTATTCAGATAGACAAAATACAAGAAGAAATGCAACAAGAAATTTCGGACAAATACCCAGAAAGTTTTTTAACTTCTTTACTCAAAGCAAGTGCGATTCCTGATATTACTCAGTTTGATTTTGATGATGAACGCCTTATTATCTCACCTTTTTTATACAAAATAATCAGACGGCACATTGCCAAATTTATCAATTATCCTGCTTCTACAATCATCATCGAAACGGATCGTTTGATTAATAAAACCAAAAATAATGAAAAAATATATCAATACACCATTAGTTATTTGCTCAATTTCTACAATTCGTTCTATAAAATAGGAATGAACGAAATTTTTGCTCATGTCGCAAATACTTATTTTTTACCCAACAAAGTAGACTGGATTACTCTCGAGCATCTAGCTAGTTTATCGGAACGTGTGGAAAGATTAAGCGCTAGTTTTATTGGAAAATCGGCTTCCGAATTGAAAATGGAAAGTACTACTGGTGAATTTTTTTCGCTATTGGAAGTTAATACGCCAACTACTTTTCTATATTTTTGGTCATCAAACTGCGGACATTGCGAAAATTCAAGTGCGATACTAAAAAAGCATTATCAAGAACTTATCGATCATAAAATCGAAATATTTGCGGTAAGTACCGATTCACGAAAATCTGATTTTATCGAAGCTGTAGAGAATAATGAATATGAATGGATTAATTGTATCGACATAAATAATACTACTAACTTCAGAGAATTGTATTATGTGGTGAGTTCACCAATACTTTATGTCATTGATAAGGACAAAAAAATAATAGGAAAATATGTAGGCGAAATAGAAATAGAAAATCTAGTAAAACGAAGCATTCGATAGTTCTTTTATTTATGATAAAAAAATATGAACTATTTGTTTTTCAACGTAAAATATAAATACGAATAAAAAATCAAGAACTCATATTTTTTTATCACTTTTTCGATCAGTAAATCCAAAGGCATGACAATACGTCAGTTTATTGGTAAATTAAAAGCATTTGTATATTTAAAGCTAAACTCAATAATAAAAACATGAATGCACCACCATCAACTCCACTTTCTTCTATTTAATTGTAACAGCGTTAAGAATAAACCCTAATAAGACATAATCTATTAATAATCAATCAGTTAAATAAATACTTCTTTTTAATATCTCCTAATGTCATATAAATAAGAAAAGTAAAATGCATATAACGTAATTCGCTGATTATAAGTTAATTAACTAGCATTAATCAATCATGTTAGAAGTAAATTTTTTCAATGCAGCAGATTTTCTTTAATTTCAATTTTAGAAATAATAAAATCGGATTAAAATAAAAGAGAAGTAGTTTTTATAAAAAACTAGATAACATAACAGCAATGAAAAATTAATTGCAATTTTCTTTTGATAGATCAAAGTTTATAGTAAATACAAAAGAAGACCTAATTAAAAGGTGATTTACAAAAGTAAATAAAAATACATTTGTGAATTATTTTAATTACAAATGTAAATATTTACCTTATTTACTTTTGTATTTGTTTAAAATCAGGAAAGAATCCTTAATAGTTCATAAATAGAGTGAAATTCATACATTTTTGAATAATAATTAAGCTCCCAGACAAAATAATTATTTATTTTCTTAACATGCAGCACATTTTTATCCAATTCGTTTAATTCAAATCCTGCACGCTCCAAAGCCCTCTGCGTCCACAAAAGAGCTCTCCCCTCTCCTATCAGCTTAATTTTTCGTTTTTGAACAAAAAAAGGAATAAATTCACCTGTTTTATAGTCAAATTTTAAACTTGTATTAGTAAATATCTTCTCAAAATGACCATCCAGAATTAAATCTTCAGGAGCTGCTTGTAAAATAGTTTTTTGGTAGATTAACCACATTTTATCTGCATTTTTTGTAGCAATATGTAGGTCATGAGTGGAAAATATAATGCATTTATTTTTCTCTTTAGCTATTTTTTTTAATAAAAAAACAATCTCGTACTTGTTGGATAAATCAAGAAAAGCGGTAGGCTCATCCAATAAAATCAATTCAGTATCTTGAACTAAGCTCCTAGCAATAAGTACTTTCTGCTTTTCACCATCACTCAATTCTATCATTCTTCTCTGATCAAATCCCTCTAAACCAACATCACACAATGCAGTCAAAATAATCAGTTTATCTTTTTCGGTAAGACGACCAATCCAATTCGTATACGGAATGCGTCCCATTGCAACTAACTCAAAAACAGACATATTAGCCAATTCTCCACCTACAGCTTTTGTAAAACTAACTTTCATTGCAAGTTCTTTATTTTGAATATTTTGCAATAATTTACCATGAAACATAATTTTGCCAGACAAAGGCTCTAATAATCGAGAAAATGTCTTTAATAACGTACTTTTACCTCTTCCATTAGCTCCTACTAAAGCAATTATTTCACCTTGTTTTCCTTCCAAATTGATATTCTTCAAAACGGAATGCAATCGGTCTTTAGTCTGCTTGTAACCAATGGTTAGATTTGTTATTTTTATTGTAAATTCGCTGATTTTCATTACTTTATATAAAAGAAGAACGTTTGGATGCCGATAAAATAATCCAAATGACAATTGGGATACCTAAAATTGCCGTAATTGAATTAATTGGCAGACTTATATTTACACCTGGCAATTGGGCTATAATATCACTAAATAACAGCATATTAGCACCAATAAGGCTCGTTCCCCACAATAAATGACGATGATCGCTTGTTTGGAGTAACATTCGTGTAACATGCGGAACAGCAATACCTATAAACCCAATTGGACCACAAAAAGCAGTTACCGTGCCTGCCAAAATACTTGTACTGAAAAAAATAATTATTCGCCACATTCGTAAATTAATTCCTAATGTTTGCGCATAATCTTCTCCCAAAAGCATTGCATTTAAGCTTTTTACGGAAAGCAAAACGATAAATACACCTAAAATTACAATTGGAATAAAAATATACAATTGACTAATCGTAATTCCTGACAAACTCCCCATTGTCCATATAACAAATACTTTGAGATCCGATTCGTTGCTAAAATATTGAAGAATAGACACAATAGCTGAAATTCCTGAACCAAACATCATCCCAAGAATCAAAATAATCAACACATCACGTACTCGCATTGATACAAATAAAATAATAAACATGACAAAAGCAGAGCCTAACCATGCGAATAAAATCAAAAGGCTATTTCCAAGAAAATCAGTGCCTTGCATCCAAAAGAATTGCTGTCCTAACAAAACAATTAATGCAACTCCCAAACTTGCTCCTGCACTTATTCCCAAAACATAAGGTCCTGCTAATGGATTGCGAAAAACTGTTTGCATCTGTAATCCACTGACTGAAAGAGCTATACCTGCAAAAATAGCTGTTATCGCTTTTGGTAAACGAAATTTCAATAAAATGGCTTCTGTATTTGCATTCACTTCTTTTAATTGAACAAAATTCCATAATTCTATAAAAGAAATATCTACAGATCCCAATATTATATCAAAAAAAAACAACAGTATTAATAATAAAATTAATACTGTTGCTATTATAGAATACCTTGAAATAGTCATTATTCTATTTTTTTATAGTAAATCAATGAATGCTCCTGCATACTTTCTGGGTGAAATATTTTAACCAAATCACGCAATATCCAATGCGGATTAACAACGCCCGACTCCCAAAAATCCATACCGCCTACACTATTTATGCGTACATTATTGTTGTATACATTCCCTTTTTTGAGTGCGCTAAATTCAGCTAAACGCTCATCAGATCCAATAATTTCACTAATAGAATTCGTTACTCCTACATTTAGCCAAATTTCGGTAGCTATACCCTTATCGTATACGGCTTCAATATCTAACATAAGCACCTCATTTTCAGTAGAATCTTGCCAAATATAATTGCCGCCTGCATCTGCAATTAATTGAG